>NZ_JACJQM010000220.1:0-6144 GCF_014696655.1 Nostoc sp. FACHB-888
CCATGTCGGGCGGTATTTGTGGAATGAAGTATTTGGAATAAAACTCGCGCAGTGCTGGTTTCCCTACTCCCCCAGTCATTACCGGAATGTGGTTGACGTAAGCATCCTCAACCATCGTGGCGAGGGCATCTTCAGTGTTGTGAGTGCCAAACTCGTACTGTAAATGCTCTTCCCAAAGTGCTTGCAAAGACTCCTGGGCTGGTGTCAAATTGGTAGTTGTTTGTAAATTTGCTTGTCCGTTTACAGTTTGCTCTTTGACCATGATTAAATACTCCTGGTTCTATCTAAAGTGTCTTGAGTTCCAATGCTTGACTGCTTTCAGATTCTTGTGATGTTAGTGAACTTGTTTCAATGGACATATAAGCATTCAGCGCCTGTTTCACGAATCAGTTTGGCAGTTTTCTCACCTTCTGCATCGCGTCTGTCTGAGAATACTACCTTTGCTCCAGCAGCACCGAATGCGATAACTTCGTTAAGCTTTCCTTCTCTACGAGAGGCTGCGCCAACGGAACGCTGCGCGAACGCTAACGCAGTAGCTCGGCCAATGCCTGATGCACCTCCCGTAACTAACGCCACTTTATCTTGCAGCATCATTTTGTTTCTCCTGTTTCAATCAAGATTGACTTTCCGAGATTTAGCTCATTTGTCCAATCGGTCGAACAATGATTTCATTGACATCTACGTCGGCGGGTTGCTCGATCGCAAAGGCAATCGCACGCGCGATCGCATCTGCTGGAATCATTGCCTCACGAAATCCCTCCACCCATTTTGCTGCTTCAGCATCCGTGATCGTGCTGGCAAGTTCAGTTTCTGTCACTCCAGGCGAAATCACCGTAACCCGAATGTCTGTCGATTCTTGCCGCAGTCCCTCGGAAATCGCCCAAACTGCAAACTTAGTGGCGCAGTACACGGCGGCGGTTGGATAGACGTTGTGCCCGCCGATCGAGGATAGATTGACAAACTGCCCTGATCGTTGCTGCTTAAAGAGAGGTAGCGCAGCAGCAATCCCGTGAAGCACACCGCGAATGTTCACATCAATCATGCGGTTCCATTCATCGATCTTCAGCACCTCTAGCTTGGAGAGTGGCATCAAGCCTGCATTGTTCACCACAACATCAAGGCGACCAAATTTATCTTGGGCAAACTCGACAAAGGCTTGCATGTCTTCGAGGTTGGTGACATCCAGGGTACGGTATTCTGCTTCGCCACCTTTAGAGCGAATTTCGGCAGCAATTGCTTCCAGTCGATCGGTGCGCCGCGCCCCTAACACAACCCGTAAACCCTGATGAGCCAGCAATCTAGCAGTTGCTTCACCAATACCGCTACTTGCGCCTGTGATCAGCACCACTTTTTGAGTGTCTTTATCCGTCGTCATGAGTCTTATCTCCTAGTTATTTTGCGGTTATCGAGCGAACTTATGGTGCAGTGCTAAAACGTTTTATTGCGCAATGAAGACTTCTCGCAGTGCTTGTGCCGCATCAATCGAGCGCGGAAAACCAGCCGTTACTGTGGTGAGGTAAATGATTTCTTTAAGTTCGTCTTGCGTTACGCCAAGTCTGAGGGCATAGCTTGCGTGGATCTTCAGCTGTGGCAAATTTCCGGCGGCGGCAAAGGCGGCAACAGTGGCAAGCTGGCGGGTGCGATCGTCTAGCCCCTGACGCGACCAAACCTCACCGAGTGAATAGTCTACGATCGCATCTGCAAGAAATGGGAAATCCTGGCGGAGGGCATCGAGTACGGGTTGCCCTGCTCCATCGGTTAGCTTATTGATAACTTGATTGCCTCGCTCACGGCGGTTCTGTTCTGGTTGAGTTTGCGGTGCAATCATTGCTGGTCGAGTTTGTGCAGTAGTAGTAGCAGCTAAAAACACAACGAGTAACGTAACAAAAATGCATCCTAAGGCAGTGATTATCTTGTTGATGATTTTTCTCGAATACATAGTCTGTCGAGATGGTGCGATCGCAACTTTCTTCTTATCCGTGTTCATCTGCTGTACTCTCAAAGCGAGTAACTTAGCGGTCGCTTTACCAATACTGCTGCTTGCGCCTGTGATTGCAATGACTTTGTTTTCTGTCGTTGACATCGAAAGTGTTCTCCTTTTTGCTTTAGGTATGTTGCATCAAAACTACTTTCGTCTACCCGTGCATTTTGCTACTTTGACAAGCTCTGAACTGGTTCCATGTAAAGCCGCGCCCATGCAATCGCGGTTTCTCTCAGTCGCACAACAACAACGCCTCGCATATCGAGTTCTGTGCCGTTGGTATGGTTGCCTTGCCAGTACCACTCTGACCAACCCAACTCATCCGCGATCGTACAGGTGATTAATTTTGCCTGGATGTCAGGAACTTGAGCCAAGAGAGCAGTCCAGTTCTTTCGCACCTGTTCTGCACCGATGAGGTTTCGTTCTGGATGGACGCTGAACGGGTGACAAGATGGCTAAATAGCTTCTTTCATGAGGGATAGAGCCTGAAAGCCGCGTTGAAAAAAGAGGCGTTTATGAGGCTTGAGTGCGATTAAATTGAGAGCTAAATCAGCCCATAATTCCATGCCATACATCCATAGTTGTCCGTAGAGAGCAAAGCTAAAATTACTCTGACGTGGGTACTTATCCTGATGTTGTTGAATACGTCCGGCATAAGTCTCTATACTTAATTGTTTCATGCGTTGACCGTGCATAGTGGCTAAACTATAAGCAATCACAATCAATAAAACTAAGGCTAAAAAACGAGTCTCATTTACTTTAGTATCTTCTAGATTATAACCACCAGTTTTACAATCCTTGAAGAATTGCTCAATTCCCCATCGACATCTATAAAGACATAAAGTTTGTTGAATATTCGGCAAATTAGTTAAAATATACCAAGGTTCTTTTGGTACTTTGTTACGATATTTTCTCTTCCAATAAACAGCAATATTAAATAAACCTAATTCATCTCCTTTACCACATTTTACTCCCTGATAAGAACTTCGACATTCCTGGCTTAAATCCTTGATTTTTCAGGACTTGATATTCAACTCCTGGTTGTTCTTGGAAGTGAAGGTCTTTCTTTTGACGTAGAGCAAAGTATAACCCTTGCTCGTCAAGCCATTTAGCGAGTTTTGGACTATGGAATTCTCTGTCTGCCAACACTACAATCCGACATTTCTTCAATAACTTTATTGCCGTCTTTATCAATCTTTTTTGTATTTTTAAATTACTATTTCCTACGTGATTTAATGTTTCCCAATATAGTGGTAGGGCATGAGTACCCCATACCAATGTCACCATAAATACATTCCGCCCAATCCAAAAGGGTTCGATCCAGTGCCACCATCCAATAACCATATTTTTGATACTGCTTTTTCTGAAAATAACGGCGCTGTTCTCGATTCAGTTGCTTTGGTGTTAACGATTGTCTAATCCAATATTTTATTAACGGAAACCATAATAATTTTACGCAGAGTTTCCCTATTACTAAAAATCTTTGTAGATTGCGTTTTCGGCTTTCATATGTAATTGGTTGTGGAAATAAACTTGCCAATTTTGACAGTTTAACCTGGCGATGAGCTTGTATTAATAACAACAATATCTCCAGTGTCAAATACTGCTGTTCACTCAAATGCTTTCGGAAAATTGTTTGATATGATTGTGGTAACATTTTATTCTTTTTGGGGCTTCCTTGCCCCTCTTTTTTTGTCCACCTTATTTTCTCAAATTATTACCCCATCTCATCTTCAAGCGCCTTGTCACCCGTTAAGGGATGGACGGGTTGTTCACCCACAAAGTCAGGAGCAAAGCAGTTCATAAACATATCAATGTCATGAGCATTGATTGGAGCTTCCATCTTGAGCAGAACTGAGGAAGCGTTTTGAATAGGAATAGTCTTTGTGTTCATGTTGTGATCTTCATTGTGCTTAGATGTATTACTCGTCCAAGCCTTTGTGCTACCTTTGGCAACAAGGAAACTTTGTTGACTAACGAAATCACCGACGACCCTTCCGATCGCTCTGGGAAACGGGTTCGGATGCCTTATCGCGTTTGAACACCTTGTAGGCGATCGCCAGGAAAATGGGAATCAGCACGAGGGAGATGATGTCGTAGAATCTCGCATGGTATTCGCTGATGCTGAACAGGGCTGGTGCGGCGAAGAAGCTTCCAGACCAGTTGAACAAGAGAAAGTACGCGATGTTGTTGGCGAAGTGTGCGCCGATCGCAAGCTCGGTGGTGCCGTCGATCAATGAAACGATCGCATACAGCAGACCCGTGCCGACGAAGTAGCCGAGGAACATCCCGATCCAGCCACCCTCCTGTGACTCCGGGTTGGTGGCGTGCGGCAAGGTGAAGATCACAGCCGACACGATCGCCAGAAACACGCGGTTCGACCAGATCAGGCTCACGCCCTGCACGATGTACCCGCGAAAGAAAAGCTCCTCGGTGGTCGTCTGGATCGCAGTGAGAATCAGCGCGATCGGCACGAAGAGCGCGAACGTTTTAAGGTCAGAGTTGAAGGAGAAGCTATCGGGATAGAGGAAGTACTGCCCCAACCCGCCGAGCAGCACCCAGGGCGCGAACCCAGCCACGAAGCCATGACCGACGCGCCGCCAACTGATCTTCTCCTGCGCCGTGACGAGCGTCCGGGGATGACGCTGGTGGATGAGGGAGACGGCGATGAGAATTCCCGCGAGGAACACCGGAAAACCCGCCATGACCACGACGAAACCCCCCACAGGACCGAACGCCGCGTAATCCAGCCGACCGAGCGCCGCGGCACCCTCCCGACCACCGAGCACGAGCGCGACGAGCGCACTGGCGACGTTGGCGGTGACCATCCATGCAAAGAGGATAATCATCAGCCCCAGAACATACCGCCACCACCGATACTTACCCCACCCGGCAGCCTCCACGTAAGTCGCGTCTTTCACTTCCGTTCCGCTTCCCTGATGTCCTTTGATTGCGTTGATTCTCATCTTTGTTTCCTTGACTCGTGCGTGTATGTAGTGCTTGGAAGTTAGCGAATCTGTTTTGGGGTCATTCCCGTAATGCGCTTGAATTGTTGTGTCAGATGGCTTTGACTGGAGAAACCAACTTGTAAAGCAATGTCGGAAATCGCCAAATCTGTTTTCGACAGCATCAATTTCGCTCGTTCCACCCGCTGTTGAATCACATACTGGCGTGGAGAAATCTCGATCGCTTGTTTGAATGCAGTGGCAAAGTAAGTCGGGCTAAAATTCAGAGTTTCTGCAAGTTCAGCCAGTGACAAGTCTCGATCGAGGTGAGTCTGAATATAGTCGAGTACTTGTTGCAATTGGGTGTGTGTTAAGCCTTTGTGCTTGAATTCAGTGGTTGACGTTGTAGTTGTTAGCATGGTTCAAAGATTGATGGTTTGTTCGACAGGAAAGGCTAACCGTCAAAATCAGGTAGCTTACTGGCACTAGCAAGCAAAAACAGAATCTTTAAGTTAGAAATTGAGCGCAACAAAGCTGCCCAATATCTAAAAGCATGAGCCTTTAAACATCGACCGAATTATCATGAATTAGATTGAAACCTTGCTCACTTCTCAGAATAAGCACTAGGCACGAATGTGTCATAAGTTGCTCATATGAGCAACTTATGAATGTCGCGAATATGAGTTTTTGCCGTACCCACAGAAACATTCAGCTTCCGAGCGATGGTGATACTGTTGTCCCCATCAACAATCAATTGCAACACCTCCAGCTCCCGATCTGTGAGTGATGAGAGCGAGAATCATTTGCCTCAAGTCTGAATCAACTGCGCGAATCACGATCGCCTCAACCGAGTTACTGTCATCAGATGGAGGAGGATAGGCTTGTTGGAGCCGTTCAACGACCTCTTGGGCAACCGTAACAAGAGCATGATTAGGAGAGAGCGCAGTGGGAAAATGAGTCTGAGTTGAAAACCTCGATTGCTTGAAATCATTTTTGATCGATCGTGGACTGGATTTCATAAAATTGTCCTCAGTCAAACATGGATGGCGAGCAAAGGTTGGGAAGCTTAATGACTTGCAGCAACAATGGCTGTCGTCAACTCTGTTATTGTCCAGGCTCCGGTATACCGAATGTTATTGATAAATAGGGCTGGAGCGTGGGTCACTCCGCTGCGTATTCCACTTTCGATATCTTGATTAATGCGATCGAGATATGTCC
>NZ_JACJQM010000221.1:0-6142 GCF_014696655.1 Nostoc sp. FACHB-888
GTGAATTGCAAAATCTTTGAGTTTGATACCCAGAGGAGCAAGGCTAGCTGTCTCTGTAATCCAAGCAGAACCTAAGAAAAAGATTACCTCCTGCTCTGCCTAATACATCATTTGACCCTTAAGCTGCATTCCATTGGGGAGAAACTCTAATATGAAAAGAGCGCGGGATTGTTTATTAATAGCATCAAAATCAATTGGATTTTTGGGACGATTAATCCCAAAATTCTGGTTTATTAATTGACCAATTAGTGTTTCAGGACTAATACGCTCTAAAACATCACCAGCTTGTACAATTTCCAGATTACGGTTAAACGCAAAGTGAAAAGGAAAAGCTTTCATCAGCAATTCTGCTGAGAGAGGTAAGTAAGGAGGTGCCATGCTGCTGCACTCAATTTGGTTTATAGATCAATAAAAAAGGTAAAACTTAGGGCAACTAGTATATATTATACTGATATACTAGAGAATACTTGCTACCGTATTATTATTTATACAGGTTCTTAAAGCGTCAGAAGGTTCCAAGGCTTATTAGCATTAATTTTCTCACTTTCCAATCTCAACCTATTTCATTCGCATTAGGCATTAATCAAATAAGGGTATCGGTCAAGCCATAGTAGAAGCGTAAGTGATATTTTGCCTATTCTCAGTAACATCCAGGTATGCTTCATCTAGCGCAACCCCTTCCACCAAATCAGTGTAGCGTTTGAATATAGCATGGATTGAAGTAGAAATCTCTCGGTAGACATCGAATCTCGGTCTAACGAATATCAGCCCAGGGCATTTTGCAAAAGCTGTTACGGATTGCATCGCGGAGTGAATACCAAACTTACGAGCTTCATAATTGGCACCTGCAACGGTCACGCCTCCTTGATTCGGACTGCCACCGACGACTAACGGTTTGCTGGGCGTAGCTAGGATTGTCCCTCTGTTCCACCGATGCGTAGAAGGCATCCATGTCTACGTGAATTATCTTTCTCACTTGGAAGCAGAGTGAAGCATTAGAAAATTAGGCTAACTAGTGCTTAGTAAAATATTAGATTACCAGCATTATAGTACATTAGCACTACTTGGTTCAAATACCATATCTGCATTATTACCCAACGAAACTGTTACGGCGTGGCCTATTATCGGCTATTCCGTACCTCTCAGTTTTGCAACTCAATTATTCATGTCGGCACAAAGTATTTTGAAAAGAGCAAAACTATGACTAATCTTGTCCAAAACTTAGAACAGTGCTGCTACATCTCCCCACCTTGGGGTCAACGAATCCCGCCGTTGCTAGTAAGTTTGCTTGAACGGGTGTACGTCAAGAGAGTCAAAGCATTTGGTTACTGCTGCGGTGTCGAATGGTCGCTGCAAGGCTGGAAATACGAAATCAATACTTGCAATGACAATATTACTGTTTGGGGTAGTGAACTTATTGGTACAGGTAATTTGCGTTCGCCCTTGGCGTTGGCGCAGCCATCGCTGCCCCAAGAAAAACCCGTTTTTCGCCTGGGTGAGTTGGTCGAGTTTCGATTGTCACTAGATGGGCCACCGATCCGCATAGTCCAAGGTATTCAACTGATTAACGATTGCTGGTTGTACAGCATCGAATGGATCTCCCCTACTATATCGGAAAAGGGTGACGCATCTGGCGAAGAGAAAATGGGGCAGGCTTCGTACCCAACCGATCCTCCATCTACGCAGACAAGCACCCCCAAAAAGCCTGCCCCATTTTCTAAGCCGTTCCCCCGTGACGAGGTTTTTACCTCAGCAGATTCCATCGCGCGGGTGAGTGATTACGATTTGGAAAGGGTGCGGTTATGACGGTGTACACCTCTTCCTATGGTGGCTCTCATCCGAGGCGAGGCTGTTTCAATTTCCTTGTACCCTCACCTTGGCTGGAAAGGCAAGCACCTTCCACTGTTTGCCCCAACTCCAGAACTCCTGAAGTGGTGGAAAGCATCAGATCAGGATACCGAAGCTGAAAAAAGCAGTACGAGCGTCGGTTTCTGCTGGTTCTTCACTCTTCGGCAGCAGTTGATTGAGCTTTGGGTACGGAAACAGCAGCAAGCCAGCGCAGATATTACCTTGTTGTGTTCCCTTAAAAACCAGGGATTTTTGCCACAAGTATACCGTCGGGCGGGAGGCGATCAGGCGATGGCTACCAGAATTGTGGGGTGGGGAAGTTCCAACAGCTAATCAAATGTCCACAATTGGCTCACAAAATTATTCTAGACTTACACAATTAAGTAATGATATCGGTTAGGCCGATACCTTAAC
This sequence comes from Nostoc sp. FACHB-888, assembly GCF_014696655.1. Classification (NCBI taxonomy): domain Bacteria; kingdom Bacillati; phylum Cyanobacteriota; class Cyanophyceae; order Nostocales; family Nostocaceae; genus Nostoc; species Nostoc sp. FACHB-888. The sequence continues at coordinate 2,263 of NZ_JACJQM010000221.1, forward strand.
TACTACTGATATACTCGTTAAAAATATTACACTTATAGTGCTACTGAGTCAACCATGTTACAACTCAACAGTAATAAAGGTGCAGTTGCACAAGAGCTGCCTCAACGATTTCTCCTTTTCTTAGTGCCATTCGGGACAGACCGTATTGTTCTGCCACTGTCAGGATTGTCGCACACCAGCCAAGATTAGCGCGATTGCTTCCTGGGCGTGCTGTTCCAGCATTGCCTTACTCAAAAGCCGCTTACCCTGGGGAAACTGTTGAATATTTCCCACACCAATGAAATAAAACAAACAAGTTCCCATAATATTAATTGCGGACTGAAACGGATCAAGTTGACGAAACACTCCGGTAGCCACACCTTGTTCTAGAATCTGGACTAAGGTTGTATCAATATTTACAGAACTACTGCGTTTGTAATACTTTCCTTGGTTTTGCACAGCTTCATAAAACATGATAGTCGGGAGTTTTGGATTACGCGATACACAATCGAGCAATGCTTTGAGGAATTTTTTTAATGCGATTTCAGGGGATAGATGCTCCAACTCTAATTTATCAACCGTTTCTAAAAGATCGGCGTGCGATTGTTCTAATACTGCTTGATATAAACCTTCTTTATCTTTGAAGTAGTAATAAATCATCGATTTTGAAACCTCCGTTTTGGCTGCGATCGCTTCCGTTCTTGTACCCCTAAAGCCATGTTGGGCAAACTCTTCTTCCGCTACTGCCAAAATCACAGATTGAGTCGTCTGTGCATCTCGAACTGGCTTGGCATTCTTTACTTTTTCAGCTTTTGTATGCGCCACAGTTGTTACATCAAAGGACTTATGAATTACTATACCTCTTACCAACTGAACAGTCAGTTGACAAGAACGTATAAAACCTGTTTGATGAAAATTAACTAACTGACAAGTCTGTCGATAAATTGAGAAATTATGAAAAAAGTAATCATCATCGGTGGTGGAATTGGCGGTGCTGCAACTGCACTCGCCTTGAGTCGTGCTGGTTTTAAGCCTGTGGTATACGAGCGAACCAAAGAACTGCGAGAAGTCGGTGCTGGGATTGCACTTTGGGCAAACGCAACCCATATCTTAAAGAACTTAGGCTTATTGTCAGAAGCAATGCAGATTGGTTATCTGACCACAAACTATCAATTCAATTCACAATCTGGCAAGAAGTTAGTGAACATCGCGGTCGATGGGTTTGATTTGCCCGTTATCGGAATTCATCGTGCTGAATTACATCAGCTGTTGTGGCGTAATCTACCCAATGAAAAATTTATTCTAGGAGAAACCTTTGAGCGATTTGAGCGCCATAATAATCAGGTTCATGCCTATTTTGCTTCCGGTTTGAGCGTTGAAGGGGAGGCGCTGATTGGTGCAGATGGGCTGCGATCGCGGGTACGAGCGATCATTTTAGGGGATGAACCACCCATTTATCGCAACTTCAAGACTTGGCGAGGTTTGACTGATTATGTTCCCAATAGATACTGTCCTGGCTATATTCAGGAATTTTTAGGTTGTGGTAAAGGATTTGGCTTCATGATGCTGGGCAAAGGAAAAATGTATTGGTATGCCGCAGCCATTGCACCAGTTGCACAACCGGATGCTGTAGAGGGGCGTAAGAAAGAGCTTGAGAGAATGTATCAAGACTGGTTTCCAGCCATTCCTGAGTTGATTGCAGCCACTGACGAAGCCAATATTTTGACGACCCATCTCTATGATCGCCCCCCGACTCAACCTTGGAGTCAGCAGAATGTTACGCTACTGGGTGACGCTGCCCATCCGATGCTGCCAACAATGGGACAGGGAGCCTGCACTGCTTTGGAGGATGCGTCTGTCGTTGCAAAATGCTTGAAACAACAACCTGATCCGATTACTGCCTTTCAACGCTATGAATCGCTACGATTCCCCCGTATCAAGGCGATTGTCGAACAATCCTTGCAATCTGGCAAGATGGGCGAATTGAATAACCCTTTGGCGGTGGGACTTCGCAACACCTTTATGAAGGTAATGGGTTCAGCCATTAGCAATAGTTTCAAGTCGCTCCATGCTTACCGAGCCTAGCTACTCCCTGTGTGACTAGCAATAGAACCAAAATGTAGGTTAACGACTGATTCTTGTGATAATAAAATTTGTACTTTCTTCAATGCCTCATTATCACTATTTATTTAGGCTTTGAAACCATTGCCGTGCAAGGAAGTTGCCCAGCATTGGGTGCTAAAAAACAATAGTGCCTCTGAGCCAACTAGAAAACGAAATTCAACGTGATAAAAACAACTAGGGCTATTTCAGCCTAACTAAGCAGTTGCTCCGGATTTGGTTTCAAGAAAAGGTTACTGGGGTTGGTAAGCTAGTCGTTATTTATTTTTCCAGACTGATTCGCTTGTTGTAAGCGGCTCCAGCCCTAGCGTTATGCAACTTAAATGTTCGACAGCCTATCGGGGTTGGCGAGTGATTAAACGCTTTGTAGAAAGAATAAGTGAAAGCTCAATTACCATCTGTCATACTAATTATGTAGTATCGTGTAGCATAAAAGGTGCAGCTTACAGATATCTATTGCTATCTATCACTTATGAGCCAACAAACTTATTTCAAAGTCCCCTTTGTCTGGGAGGAGCCGAAACCGTTAATTGAAGTTCCGGCACGATTAGCTTTTAAGCGGGTTGAGGCGATGGGCGACAATTCATTAATCAGTGTTGTGGTGCGTGTCATGGCTTCATCAACCGATGCCAGTCATCAACAGAAAATTTCAGCAACTTCCCCGTATCAAGAGATTGAGAAATATCTCAATTCGGCCAAAGATGGCTTCTGGTATCAAGATGACTGGTGGCAGTTTGGAATTAATCAAAATGGCGACATTGTAGGGTTTGTGCTTCCAGTTGTTTTTACAGGATGCGCCAAGGATGGCAAAGAGGAAGGAACTATCTACGATATTGGCGTACTTCCAGAGTACCGAGGACAGGGTTTTGCAAACGATCTTTTGTCACAAGGAACACGTACATTACAAGAAGTAGGCGTTTTCAGAGTGTTTTGTGATACTTGGGTGGGTAACGAGCGGATGATTTCTGCCTTCAAGCGAGTTGGTTATCGACAGTATGGTGAACCTTATGAGCGTCCCATTTAAATCTGCTTTATTGTTCAAAATCCAAATTTTATCGAGTCGAAGTGATCGCAGAAAATTAGTCATTAAATCATTAAAGTTATAAGCTGATCGTCATTTAAATTGCACCATTTTCGTGAGAGGAAAAGCTGCAAACCCTCTCCATGCCTGCCCCCTACTTTATATATCATTCGTTTGCTATGTAGTACTCTTCAGCTAGAGTTTCGTACTTTATGCAAGAAGAACGAAAAACTTTTAAAGCTGCACTATACAACGATTAGACGCAATAAACCAAGCCCAATATGACACCCTTGGCTGAATGCGTGTTAACCAATGGTTATCAAAATTTGGTCAATAAACACAGCACCATCACCTCAAGGTGAGCAATCGTCGGTTGTGGAGGCGCGATTGTTACTTAGGCAGAGATGAGGGCAGGGGCGGCAATAGGGGAAGCTTGAGCTTTTTGCAATCGCAGATGTGGCGTACACCGCTCCTGGTTGCCGTAGGCATCAAAACTTCAGCGCAAGTCTACAATTCGTTTGTTGACAAGCTCAATCAAGTGTTAACAATTACTCAATTACATCTTTACTCATATCTTGCACCTGATAAAAACAATCAGTATTAACCAGGAATAAGAAAATAAAAGTAACATCTAAAAATGGAACTTATATTTTAAGTGTTAGTATAATAAACTACATTTAGTCTCGGAGTATACACAAATGATATATACAAAAACAGGAATAATGTCATCTGCATAGAGATATTTTTATATGTTCGTAA
>NZ_JACJQM010000222.1:0-6135 GCF_014696655.1 Nostoc sp. FACHB-888
ACTGTTACTAATTTCAGCAATGTTCTCTGAGTACACCGTCACCTTTTAGTACATAACTACTATAAAAATGCGATCGCCCTGTGCCAGTTGCGTAAGTCCTGATGGTCAGCAAGTGTTCTGCGTTTCAACCTTAGTGCATCCGAATACTGCTTGTGCTGCTGGAATTGGGACAGGAATGATCGCGGAATTATTGCTTTCTGGGGTAATAAGAAAACCAGGCGTTTGGTCTCCAGAACAAGCGGTATCAACTTCCCTGTTTGAAGCAGCAATGCAGAGCCGAGGCGTTGAAATTCAGCAACAGTTATTCCCCACCCCGAGCCGCCATCCATTTGAAGTCCCTTCTGCTGTATTTCATTAATTTGCCATGTTATCAACCTCGTTTCTTGTTGCATTTTCAATGACTTGTCTGGCTCTGTATGTTGTCAATGTTGCAAAAGAAGAGATGCTTAGAATCTTTGCAGCAATCGTGGCAATGCTTGGCTTCTTTTTCAGTTTAGTGCTAGCGCCTTGGCTGGTGCAAGCTTTGATGCTGATTTTTATTTTATTCTGGCGATACCTTTTGCATCCTTCATCTCCTTCTTAGGAAAAACAGCGAACATGTTCAATAAAGCTTACTTTTCAGTTTTTAATGATTCACGCTCATGGTGTTTATCGGGAGAGCGAAGCTTTAAAGTGGCGCAAAAATTGATTCAACGCGGTTATTGTGATGTTTATGTTCTCAAAGGCGGAGTAATGGCATGGCAAAGGGCGGGGTATATGACCCAGCTAATGAAACTTCCTGCCTAATCTCTGGGATTCTATTGCATTTACTTCAAAGGTGAAATCAAATTCATGCTGGATGAAATTTTCAATTCTCCATTCAACATTGGAGTCGAAACGCTTTCGGTGCTGCTTCTACTTGTGGCGATGGAGGCAGTCTTGTCAGCTGATAATGCGATCGCACTTGCAGCATTGACCCAAAGATTACAACACCCAGCCCTAGAACGACGCGCCTTGAACATTGGACTCGCAATTGCATATCTTCTCCGAATGATTTTGATTGTAAGCGCAACTTGGATTGTTCAATTCTGGCAAGTTGAACTTGCAGGAGCGCTTTATCTCTTGTGGTTAGCTTGGCAGTATTTCACAAGAAAACAATCAGACGGGAACTATCTTCCCACTCCAGCTCGATCCCTTTGGCAAATGATTCCCTTGATTGCTTTGACGGATCTTGCCTTTTCCTTAGATAGTGTGACGACTGCGATCGCGATTTCTCAGGAACTTTGGCTAATTGTTTTGGGCGGTACGATCGGAATTGTGGCGCTGCGGTTTCTGGCTGGGTTGTTCATTCGATGGTTAGAAGAATTCACCCATTTATCAGATGCAGGGTATGTTGCGGTTGCTTTGGTTGGATTGCGGTTATTATTGCGGGTAATCAATCCTGACGGCGTACCACCAGAATGGGTAATGGTAACTCTGATTGCTTTGTTGTTTGCGTGGGGATTCTCTCGCCGCATTCAGAAGCCCTTACAGAATTCAATTGACAAAGCTGAAATCACAGAAGCCTCGTTCAAATCTTTGCAAAAATCTTAATTTTTCAACTTAGATTTTGCAAAAATTGAAGGAGAGAACATCCAATTAGAACAACTTTTGATTATCATTTATCACAGCCCCATCGTCACGGCAGGGTGTTGGGGGTTGGGTTGCAGGTTCGGAAAAAATCAAAAAAATTAGAAACAAAGTGTGAACATTCATAATTTTCTTCGTCACGAACCTGCAACCCTACACCCCACACCCAAAAGCCTTATAAACAATGGATTTAGCGTTATCTTAGTGCCATTCGGGAAAGGGATTTAAACCCTTTCCCCCTTTCCCCAGTAACCTTTACCCCGCTTTCGTCACGAAAGCGAACTACTAGAATCCTTTTTTCCACTTGTCTAGTGTTGGACAAGTTGACCCCGTAGGTAATAGTCCATTGGATGACACACCAAAATTTCTGAGAGAGGTTAACTCTGACTCAGCATTTCCTATTACTGCACTTAGTATTTTTTGTTTTTCTTGTTTGTTAATTACCTCAGTTTTTGAATCTTTTGGTAGATTGGCATTCGCTTTTTTTAACGTAAACTCAGAAACTCTATAAAAATTTTCCTCTCCTGGTTGACCTAAGCTTACGCAACCTCTGGATTTTACAAACAATCCTGTGATTTGAAGACTTGGTGAAAGATCGGGCTTATTTACAAACTTCACCTCTTTAACTGGCCCCCAGACATAAGCAGGTTGAAAAAATCCCTTAGCTGGTTCGTTCTTGGTTTCATTGCAACCTTTATTGAGATCCTCATTCATTGTGACGCTAAGTTTCCCATCACCACAGACTTTCCAACTGACTCTGTGCAAATCAGGGGTGCTGTTTACATATTCTTGCACCTGCTTCTGTTTTGGGCTTTGCTCATCACTTGCCGCCGCATAAGCCTGTTTTAACTCATTCTCTGCCTGAGCAACCTTGTCCGCATTAGACTGGCAAGCTCCTAAGCATAGTCCTACACCTATTGAAATAAGTGCTGCAAATATTTTTCTTTTACTCATAAATACTCCAACAAATGATTATGAAAATTAATTTCCAATTTCCTTGCTTGACCAAATATCTACTTCTAACAAATGCTGAAGTACAAGCTGCAAGTATTACCAAAACAGAATTCAGGAGTCAGTCGTCAGGAGTCAGTATGAATTTTGTATGAGTGGCGAATAAACGGGTTTAAAATCTCCACAAAACTAGAATTTTTGGTGGTTTTAAATCAGTGGTGGGTCTGAATCCCCCACGCTCTTTATTCTGACTTCTGACTCCTGAATTCTGAATTCTTATTCAAACATATTTGTTCTACACATGCAATCAAGTTTTAACAGTTTTTAGTTATGATGCAAAACATGGTGAGGTATCGAAGGGAAAGTTCAATTTATGGAGAGCAGGGATACTTAAATCAATTCGCAATTCGCAATTCGCAATTCGCAATTCGCAATTACGTTTTGTAACGGGGATTTTAATTAGGCAGGGGACTTAAACCCCCATCACTTGTTAAAGCTAATTTAGATGTTTTACATCATAAAAATAGTCAATAGTCAATCCCCTATATTTGGCACTTACTGGAGATGTTGCACAAATATTTATACTAATTAATGATTAAGGATGTGAGTATATCAAGCACAAAGACAGATAATACAAGAAATAAATTTTTATCTACGTAGATTATTGCTGTTAGAAATGTTTATACAGTACTACAGTTCTGTTTTTTTCCGTACCAGAGTACGTGGATTTTGGGGTTGACTTATTTAAGAATGTGCCTATCCCTCAAGACATCGTTCAGGAGAACGAAAGCAGATGCGTACTGACTACGGATACACAGATTTTGCTGCTTCAGCAACAGGAACACTTTTACCTGACTCTAAGAATGACAGGGCGAAAAAAGGCACACTTACACTCATGGGTGTGACTGGTGTGTTGATGATAGCAGAGATGTCCGTCCACAATATATTGATGGGTGGATTTATGATTGCGTCCGCCATCGTCATTGCCTTGCCGAAACAGTCACAAGCATTATTTACTAACTTCGATAAACTACAACGAAAGTATGGAGTTAATCTCTATGCTGTGTTGTTTGCGCTGTTAGCAGTAATTTTTCTAATTGATTTTGCGGCGGCTCCAGCTAATGCTCAGTTTTTCAATAATGCTCAAACTTGGATGACCACCACTTTTGGTAATGCCAACAATGGACAAACATCAGAAGTTATCGAACTTTTTTTCAATGTATTGAGAGCTTTATTCCTATTATATGTTGGGATCAGTCTAGTTCAGATTATTCAGTCTGCCCGGAATGATGAAGATTGGCAGACATTAGCAAGAACTCCATTAATCATAGTTATGGCAGTTTTTATTGGAGATTTAATTACTGGTTTGATTGTTCAGTAAAAAGCTTTACGGGTTATCAGTTATTGATAAATACGCATTTGGATTAATAGCTGATAACTCTTTATTAAATCAATGAGTATGCCAAAAAAACATGATTTTCGGACAGTAAATCGAATTTTAGGAGAAAGACCAAGACTAGGGCCATTCCCTGCCGACCAAATATTTGCTTGGACATTAATAGCAGTAGTCAATGTATTTATCTTTAATTATCTACTGAAAACAAGTTGGTTAGGTACAGGATTAAGTATTGCTTGGGGATGGGCAACATGGTGGACAATTTCTACAAACAAAGACTTTTTTGGTAAGTTCGTCAGCGTCCCTCGGATTAGTAGGGGATATATGAGACATAAACCAATTCGCAATTCGCAATTCGCAATTCGCAATTTTGAAGATAATTAAATTTCAGTTATTAATGTTATGCCAAATTCTTCTAAGAAAGTTAAAGATAAATTAGGTAAAGGAGCATTAAAAAACGAGCAGATTAGTGTTGTGAAAATGCTCACTCCCTTTGAAGATATTATTCATTTAGCGGGTATTTGCGACCTCAACTTAGGAGGTAGGCAGGGCGTAGGCGCATTAATTCTCAAGAAAGGTGAAAATATTCAAATCAAATTCTGCTTTGATTGTTTAGGGATTCATCCGAATTTAGAATCATCGCAAATGCTGCCTATCTTTGAGGGGATAGAAGCGGGGCTAAAAGAAATTCCCGAAGGGGAAAACTTAACAATACATTTAGGTTCTTTTACGTCTGATTATCACCGACAAGAAGAACTGTCCAAGCTAGAGAGTAATTGTCAGATTGACCAATTAAAATTGTTAATACGTAGTGAAAGATTAAGGACTAAAAAACTAACCCAAAGTGGAGCTAGGAAGAATAAGTTTTTGAGACTCTGGTGTACTTACACTGTTATTGATGACGATGAACGGTCTAAGGATTTTATAGAATCTCTGATTAGAAAATTAGAAAAGGGCTGGTTTCGCTTTACAGGTGAAATTCACGCCCATAACAATACTAGAATTGAAAATATTCTGCAAAATTCATTTAACGATGGATTTTTACAGTGGTCAGCTATCCTGGGCAACAAGATGAAGTTGGGGATTAGGGTTTTAAGTGCTGAAGAAATTTGGTCAACAATTTGGCAACAGCTTAATCGCTCTACTCCCCCGGCAATCCCTAATCCATTAAAAATTGACCCAATAGATGGAATAGTAGAAACTCAGACGAGCGATTTTCACATCCGCCACCAGATGTTAGAGAATGAGGAGTCTGTGCCATTTTTCGATAGAAAATGGGTAAAACTACAAAATAAATATATTGGGGCGCTCAACTTCAGCCAAAAGCCAGGGGGGTGGTATGACGAACAAGCCCAACTGCGATATCTATGGGAATTAATCTCTAGAGATAGTATTTATGATACAGAAATTATTTGTCAGGTAACAAAGGCAAATCAAGCTATCTCTAAAACAAATCTTCAACGCATTACCAAGCAATCAATTACCAGCACTTCTTTATCTACAGATAAAGGAAATATTGATGTCAAATCGGGGATGAATATTGAAGAAGCGGTAGAGGCGCAGAAGACAATATATAAAGGTAGTGTAGTAGTGCATACCGCAGTTGCTTTTCTCGTCCACCGCAAGAGTACAAGAGAATTAGATGAGGCTTGCCGTTACCTTGCCAGCTATTTCTTGCGTCCGGCAGTAGTAGATCGGGAGATAGAATACGCTTGGAAGACATGGTTGCAGTGTTGCCCATTTGTTTGGGAGCCGTTGTTAACCAAGCCTTTTAACCGCCGACTGCCATATTTTAGTTCGGAAGCACCAGGGCTGATGCCATTGATCAGGACTGCTACAGGCGATCGCACTGGCTTTGAGTTAATCGCAGAAGAAGGCGGCACACCAGTACATCTAGACTTGTACCAAAACCACAAGAATTTGGCAGTCTTCGGCGCAACTCGTTCAGGGAAATCTGTACTGGTGGCAGGTATTCTTACCCCGGCGCTTGCACAAAATATTCCGGTAGTGGCACTAGACTATCCCAAACCAGACGGTACATCCACTTTCACTGACTACACTAATCTACTTGGTGAAGATGGTGCTTACTTTGACATCTCCAAAGAATCAAACAATCTTTTTGAACTTCCTGATTTGCGCTCTCTGGATGCAGAACTGAGAAATGAGCGATTGAACGATTT
>NZ_JACJQM010000223.1:0-6101 GCF_014696655.1 Nostoc sp. FACHB-888
GTATTTTAAAAATGATAGAGGGATTACAAACATTTCAAATATAGACACAGACATTTTATACAACAAGATAAACGATTTAGTTGAGAGGAGAAATCAGATTGCTCACGGTTCAGAATTAGATAATATTCTAGATATATCGGAATTGGAAAATTATATCCATTTTTTGGAAATATATTGTGAAGCTCTTTTTGAAATATTGTCAGAGGAGCTTATTAAAAAAGAATCAAGTTATACATTTCAAAAGATAGAAAAAGTTGTAAAAATTTTTGCTAATAAAATATTAGCATTTGAAATTGAAAACTATACGATAAGAGTCGGAGATATACTTATTGTTGAAACTATAGAAAATAAATTTTCAAGAAAGACTATTCAGAAAATTGAATTAAATAAAAAACCATATACAGAACTTACAGTTGTAGAAAAAACAAATATTGCCATTCTTGTTGAGCCTGGTATCAAAGAAAATCAAAAATTTTACATAGTAAAACAATGATTACTTACAACATTGCAGTGCGCGTAGTAAATATTGTAGACATTCCCGCCTATTTGCCCAACGTTTACCAGTTCTGGCAAGAAACCGGTATCAGCTTGCCGCGATGATTGATTTTTCCCCATCTGACAATGTTGCTAGCACTTTATACGGTAACTCCTGATATGGTTGCAGCCACTCAATTAACCCTTGTGCTTGTGCCTGTGGTAACTGAATTCCACTTACTGCTATACCGCTTAATACTTCATATACTACGTATAACAAAGTCCCGTGACCCTCTGGCTGTAAGGCATCAATTGCCCAAATCAAACCCCCATGTTCATGGGCTGTGGCAGCTAATTTCTTCTGTGTATGTGCCATCGTTCCACCTAACAGTGCCAGAAATTGACGATATAGCTTACCGACATTACTCTCGTTAATTTCAATACCACGCTGATTTAATGAGCGTTGAATTTCTACCAACTGTTGATGCTCTTGCTCATGTTGCCAACCTATAAATGCCAGTACATCCAAACCATAAGTACTTTTAGGTAAACTATACTTTAATACACCACCAGCTAAGTAGTGCTGACCAAAATATTCACATTCTGAGTTGGCACATTTTTTCCCCTTGCCTGCCACAAACACTGCCCCCTCTAGAGTTTGAATTGTTTTACGCATGTGCCAAGATGGAAGGCTAACTAATGTGGTGTCACAATGGATACACGAATTTAGCTCACATTTCACAACTATTCGTTTGGCATCCGGGAAATGTCTTTGTGGGCGGTGGCGAGGTAACTTTATTATCACGGTGGAATGGCTGCTGTTAGGTGTTTTTTCAGCTTACCTGTAAACAACACCAATTAGACAGCTAGGGGGTTCTGTGAACATTGCTTGTGTAAGTCTGCGCTCGCGCCTAGTCGAGTACTCCGACTCCGCCAGCATTTAAGGTGCTTTTGAGGCAGTAGCGGTAAAAGCCGTGACTTGCCGTTTCATAGCAATAAAACTAACCCCCAAAACCAACAGTAGTGTGCCACAAAAGGCGTAGGTCACCCCCAAACCAAAGTTTTGACTCACAGGCTGGGTGACAATGGGTGAGAGAAACTGCCCCAGGAACAAAGAAGTAGAAAGTCCACCTAAAGCGCGTCCCCGCACGGCATCGGGTACAGCAGCGGATACCCACACCGTCATATTGGGCATCAGCAGTCCTAGTCCCAAACCTGCAATAGCTAAACCTAGCAGGATAAGTGCATAGCTGCCTACTAGACCAATTTGGATATAGCCGATACCCATGAGGAAGAAAATAAGGGGTAAAATGCTCACAAAGTCTAGTCGTGCTTTTACCTTGCCATAGCCCATAGAGGCAAAGGCACTAAACAGGGTACAAAAAGCGATCGCCATCCCACTTTGGGACGCACTAGCATTCGTCAGGCTGCGGAGATAGAAGGGTAACTGTACTGGAACCAAGTAAAAGATAATCTGGCTGAGGATCGTAACTCCATAGATAAGTAAGAGCAGCTTTGTGGGTGTAGAAGCGTTGGTGCTAGGTTGATTGCCTCCTTGGGGTGTAAGTGGGTTAACACGACGCGGCTCGTAAATAGCTATCACAATCAAGGGCAGCAGCAGCCAAGCAAATAGATAAATCAAGAAAGGGTAGCGCCAGCTCGACTCAGCCAAAGAACCACCAGCCGACAGAAACAGGACTCCCCCCAGCCCCATGAAGGCCGCTTGCAAACCCATGAAAGTAGCACGGGCAGCTCCGATATAGTAGTCGGCAATCAGCGTCGTAGCACTGACTATAACCCCGGCAACAGATAAACCCAGCAGAGCACGACCAGCCAGAATGGCAAACAGGGAGTCCAAAACAAAGCCAGAACTCCCTGCCAAACCATACAGTGCGGCGGAGACAATTAATAAAGGTTTGCGTCCCAGCCGATCTACAATTACTCCGGCGATAGGCGAACCAATGACGATAAATAGGGCAGGCATGGTTAAAACCAGTCTTACCCAAAGTTCCACGTTTCCCACTGAGGCAAAGTAGTCTTGCATGGCGGGTAGGGAAGGAGCGATGGTTGCCCCTGACATCACCGTTAGGGTGCTAGCACCGAGCAACGTGGCTTTGGTTAGGAGCGAGTTAGGATTGGACTGCTTCATAAGTACATACCTTTGCTAGGTTACATTGTGTTTTTTAGAAGGAAAAGACTGTTCGCAATGTGCCAGTGACAATCGTGCCGCTAGCCTCCTGGTTAGCCGGATGGGTAATCACCTGAATCAAGGGCGTAACCCGGATATTGTCACTGACCGGGAAGTTGTAAAATGCTTCAAAATTAGTTTGAGTGGCATTCCCGACAGCACTTTCAATAAAAGGTTGACCGAGTGCAATACCTGCTAGAGCACGCGGCACAAATAAGTTTCTTAATGCAACCCCCGCCATCCAGTAGTTGGGGCTAATATCACCCAATGTCGTGTCAAGGTAGGTAGCATAGCCGTAGCGACCAAATACGCCCAGTTGGTTACTGAGTGCCAGGTCAAAGTTGACCCCAAACCCATGAAAACCGCTACCAAATACCCTGCCGCCGCTGTACTGAAGGCGAACAGTAAAAGTTTGGCTGGGAGCGTATTCCAGTTCCATAAAACCTTGGTAGGGGTCGCCGAATAAACCCCCATCAGCGCCCCCACCCGATGTAGGAAATAGCCGGATGTCTTGAGATCCTCCGCCACCGATTAACCGCTGGTTCTCAGGGAGGCTATTCGTCGCATCCCCAGCCACGTAGATTCCCCGTAACTTCAAGGCTCTTCCTCCCGGATGCCAGTCAACAACGGCACCTGCTCCCCCAGGTCTAGGAAGTAGGATAAAGTTGTTCACCAAGGCTTGCGTTGAGAAGTCCAGAAAGCTGATGTTCGCATAGCGGTTCTTATCCACGAAGTCTGGAGCAACAATCGCTGGACCAATTGTTACTTTCAGGTCTTTTACGGGAGCAAAGGTGTAGTACAGTCGCGCAAGGCTAAACTGACCGTCCCTACCCGGAACCGAGAAGTCCAGGGTACTGCCGAGATTGGGTTCGAGAAAGCCAGCCACGTTATCAGTGATACCATCACTACCTGTCACCAAGCGGATTTTCAGTAGGTCTTTCCCGCTAAAGCTGGTGTTTAAGTCTAGACTGGTTCGATAAATGAACGTGGGATTGGGTCTGTCTTCGCTAATTACTGCACCTCTGGGAGCAATGATACGTTCACCATCAAATCCCCCTGCATTCACAGCGAAGATAGCTTGACCAGTCAACTTAGTCGTCGTGGAAAACTGATATGCCTCCAGCTCTGCTGTACGAGCTTCCAGTGCATCAACCCGACTCTGCAATGTTGCTAACTCTACGGCAAATTCCTGTTGCAGTCGCTGCAATGTCGCTAACTCCTCACGAGAAACTAAATTCTCCTTCCCCGTCCTGATTAGCTCATTTATTCGGTCAAGGACTGCATTTAAAGCTGCTGCAAATTCGTAGCGGCTCATAGCTCGGTTACCCTGAAAGGTGCCATCTGGATAACCGGCGATTGCACCATAACGTTCAACCAAAGACTGGAGTGCTTGGAAAGCCCAATCTGTAGGCTGCACATCTTTTAGCTGGCTTACGGAAGTTACCTGACCTTCTAAAGTGATGCTTTCCAAAGATTGGTTTTGGGAAACGGCTTGTGCATCGGCTTCAACAACAGCAGAATTTACCGTCATATCTTGCTGAGAACTTGCAACAGGATGTTCATCAGGTTGAGCCAATACACAAGTGCTGGGGAAAATCAGACAAAAACTACCAATACTCGCAGCAATAGATAAACCAATCTTTTTCATCGTTAAGGGTTGGGCTTACTCATCGGGCTATCTCACCAAGTGGCAACCACTTTTTCAATTGCTGCACGAGCCGCCGTCAAAGACTGTTGGCGAACTTCATCACCCGCCGCCAGATTATCGGCGTGAATAAACGTAATATCTGTAATGCCGATGAAGCTAAAAGCTGTTCGGAGGTAAGGTTCTTGAAAGTCGTACTGAGCGAAGGGAGTTCCATTCTGAAAAGTGCCACCACGAGCAGTAATAATCAGCATCTTTTTGTCTTTTGCTAAACCTTCGTAGCCGTCATTGTTGACGACAAAAGTTCGGTTGACTCGAAGAATTTGGTCAATGTAAGCCTTGAGAGTAGAGGGGATGCTGAAGTTGAACATCGGCACCCCGAAAACATAATGGTCAGCCGCCAGGAACTCATCAATTAACTCATCAGAGGTTTTAATCGCCACTGCGAGTTCGGTTGTTCTGGATTCGGCTGGGGTGAAGGATGCTGCAATCCAGGGTTCATCCACAGCCGGAACTGGATAATGTCCTAAGTCTCGATAAGTAACGGTATCCTTAGGATAAGTAGCTTTCCAGTCCGTGATAAATTCCTTCGTCAGAGTGCGTGAAATGGAGCGATCGCCACGGGGACTGGAGTCAAGGTGCAGAATGTGTGCCATAACTGTCTGTTGAAACGATGGTGTAGAAACTAAAAATGGATACTCAAGACGGTCAAATCTGTACGTCAGGGAGTTTCGGCTAGTAATAAGCAGCAATTTTCTTAGCTTGTCGTTACTCTTGAGCCATCCAAGACTCCACCTGCTTGGAGTTTTGGCTCATCCAAGCGATCGCTGCTTCTTTTGGGGTCATTCTGGCAACGTTCACCTGATAGTCCATTTCCGTAACGGCATCGAGACCGAGATACAGGCGCTTGAGTACGGCTACAGTTCGAGGCGGAAACTTACGCTCAAAATCCTGAAAAACATAGGTTCGAGGTTGAGCATTCTCAGCTACATTCCAATCGTGCTTCGGCTCATAATTGTTGTTTATTTCCAGCTTTTGTACTGGCTAGAAACTGAAAAAGATAGAGGTCTTACTCTGCAAGTCTAATGAAGCTCATGTCCTAAAGAGACTAGACTTTTAAAACGGCTACTTCGGAAGTAATTTTTTCTCGCAAACGACGAGCGACTTCTCCCGGAGATTGAGCGTTGTAGATAGCAGCACCAACGGCAACCATATCAGCTCCCGCTGCTTGGACTTGTTGAATTGTGTCTTCTTTAATTCCACCTGCAACTGATAGCGGAATTTTGACAGCGTTTCGTATCGCTTGGATGGCATTAAGTGGACTTAAGCCCTGGGCTTGTTCATCTAATCCGGAGTGAATCTCTAGGTAATTGACTCCTAAATTTTCCAGTTCACGGGCGCGTTTTTCCCGATTACTAACGCCAATCATATCGGCACTGACTATTTTGTTATATTTCCGTGCCGCTGCCACGGCTCCTTCTAGGGTTTTGTCGTTGGCTACAGCTAATACAGTCGTAAAGTCAGCGCCAGCTTTGAAGGCTATCTCAGCTTCTAATTCTCCAGCATCCATCGTTTTCATGTCGGCAAAAATTAGTTTGTCGGGGAAAAACTTTTTGAAGGTTTCTACTACTTTTAATCCTTCTTGCTTGATTAATGGAGTTCCGGCTTCAATGACATCCACGTAAGGAGCCACCTCTTTTAGCAGATTTATGGCTTGGTCAAGTGACAAAAGATCTAGGGAAACTTGTAATTTCATGGAAATCCCTCATTTAGAATGTACTTAATTCAATTGAA
>NZ_JACJQM010000224.1:0-6101 GCF_014696655.1 Nostoc sp. FACHB-888
TCATTTAATCCTGGCTTTATTACGACTGGATATTGAACGGCTTCGACCCTTAGCACTTAGTCATGGAATTGACATTACTATTTCCAGGTGCAAGATATGAGCTTCCGGCTAAACAACTACCATCTACAATCCGCAGCCGATATTGTTTTCCTAGAGGACTGGGGCGTTCCACATTCAATCGGTGAAGCAACTCCTGGAGGTCGGATGCTGTCTCATGTACCAATGCCCTACTTACAGGCAGTTCAACCCGTTGCAATTTGTTGTATAACGCTGTGGCACTAACACTTATCTCCACTGCCTTCTTCTGATAGGCTGCATGAACCGATGGATATATCCCACACACTACCAGACGAATCATTTCCACCTGAGTCGAAAACAGTAACTCTTGAGAGTATTGGCGAACGCTTGAAGTCTCAAATAGCTGATTCATCCGCGTGGAGTTAAAAATTTTTTCCATCAGGACTCGCATCATTACACTGACGGGGCTGGCTTCTACAAAAGCATCAAATATAGGAGATAGCATAACCGCTTAACTGCTGTTTTAGTCTTACCTTCTTAAAAACCCACATCCTGTAATATTTGTCAATATTGAGAGGGCTGAGTAATCAGGGAAATACTATGTCACAAAGTCCTAACAAACAATCCAACTTTGGCCTCAAAGGCGCTCAATTTGCAGGTGGTCTAGTCAACGCAGACACAGTACCCGCACAACAAATCGGCGGCAATATCACTAACTACAACCCACAGCAAAAGCAGAATCTCGCAGAAGCCGCAGCAGAAATTCAGCAGCTTCTCAACCAATTGGGACAGAGTTATCCTACTAGCACTCCACTAGAAAAACAGATAGCAGTGACAGAAGCACTCAACCAAATCAATAGTAATTCTACTTTGAAAGCACGGGTACTTGAGGCGCTGAAAGCTGGTGAGACAGAGGCATTAAAAGAATTAGTAGATCATCCTCTTGTCAATATACTTTTGGCAACTTTAGAAGGTTGGCAGGATGTTGAATAGTTCAGCTACTACAGATGAAGCAGAGGGGTTAGCTGGTGGATCGCAAACTAAGAGTTGCAGATTATTCTGATTCCCGACCTTAAAACTATTAATTTTCTAAACCTGTTATCAGGCAACTATTTCAGCTTTTCAAGCGTGCCATTCTCTAGAGCATGAGTGAAATAGCAAAAGGCGACCGCATACTTTTAGAGTAGCCATCGCCTTGATTCTGGAATATTAATTTTTTATAACCAGTTTTCAGACTTAGTTAGGTCATCGGACTTATCTCCGGCGATTTGAGCGTTACAAGGTTACTTCCGGCTACTCCGGTTTTAGCTCCGGCTACTTTAAATAGCGGCACTTCAGTTTTGATTTAGTTGCTCCAGCAACGGGAGCAACCCTTGCAAATCACGAGCGCAATCACGTCCACTTTTTGTCTGTAAAGCGTGCTGTCCAATAGTGGAAGGGCTTGAAAGTTGATATTGCTACCCTAATCTCTACCGACAGAAAGATTTATACAAACGACAAGAGGTTTAAGGTAGGTACAACCAACAGTAACGCAAGGAAAAACAAATGAATCTACCTGCAACTGTTAGCACAAAACTCCAGAAAAGTGCGGCATTTATATTGCTTTCTCTAGCTTTAGTCGGTTTAGAAATTCCTTCTTCAACTGGACAAAGCTTGCCAAATAGCTCAACCAAATCGGCTTTGCTTGTTGATGGAACATATTTATACGGCGAAACTCCTAAACCTAATCAAATTGGGAAAGCCTACTTAGTAATGCAACATCAACAAGGAGATATTGTGGGAGCTTTGTACTATCCTAATTCTGAGTTTAGTTGCTTTACAGGAAAACAGAATAACAACACAGTTTCTGCTAAATCACTTAGTTCCAATAAAGCAAAAACTGAAAATATGAAAATTAACCTATCCAATTTTCATCAAATCAAACTTATTAGCCCTAACGACCAACGCATCCTCACAGTCTGCAAGCAAACAACACTTGCCTCTTAGCAATTAACTAATGAGATTATTAATTATATAGGCTTTATTGAATAACAAGACACGGATCACAATCTCAAAAGTCAGAGCAAAAGAGTAGGTGATTCAGACTACAACTCATTGCAGGCTGCGTTCAGCTTATAGTTTGATTAACCTGGCTCAAACATCTTGTGGTAGTGCAACCATGCTTAATGTCCTATCCATAAATGCATTTAGGACACCAAGCCTAAAACAGATTCCGTCGTTTCTCGAAGAGTGTCAAACAAAAGAGAGTTGTTTGTTCCCTTGTTCACCTCGGTCTGGTAGAGAAGCGCAGAATGCACTGAAATTTACTCCTTTAGGCAGCAATTTTTCGGATTTTAACCCAAACACTGCTGTAAAAACAGTTTCTTTCGGGCTGCTAGAAAAAATCTTTTTTAGTATTGTAGAAATTGGTAGAATTGGCTACCTGATAATCCTCTTGAAGGGTTGAGAAGTCATGATGGCTCAAAACAATAGCAATGGCAACATCCCTGATACTTTGTGATTTTTCCAGCCTCTCTCCCAAATAAATTTGCCAATAAACTTCCACATCACTTTCGAGAACTGGCTTCTCAATTTCTGTAATAACACCATTCTGCTTTGGATGAATCGAGGAAGCACTGTACTTCCACTCATTTCTATCCTTGAGAATGATATCAGGCGAATCACCAATCTGTAATTGGAGATGTAACTCGTTTAGACGTATCCCTTGATATACGTAAAACATTCTTGACACAAGCCCTTCAGGGGGGCGTACAGCTACTTCCATCAGAATCGGTTCTTCGCTAAGAGAAGGTAGCAATAAATCAATATTGAATACACCATTTTTGGGGTAACCGTGTTCTAAACTTTCTAACACATCACTTGAAAATTGCCAGAGTTTCTGAAATTCTGGTTCTTCTTCTCTAACAATAATATTGCCGATTTTATGACCAGAAATGAACTCATCATTAGGTCGATACTGCTTGCAAGCAGCGAAATAACAAGGCTGACCGTTTTTTATAACAACACTTGTATTGTATAACTGACCTATAATGAATTCATTCATCTCAAATTCGGAATCTGAATCTACATTGCTTTCACACCAAGCTTTCAAATCATCAACAGTATAGATTCTTCTAGATTTTTCACTTCTGGCTTCGCTAACTGGTTTGATAAAGATGTGATTACCTAGCTCTTTTACAACAAACTTTAAGTATGATGCTGGCTCTTTACGGTATTGGTCTTGAGCAAAAATTAGATACTTGGGCACCCGAATCAGGGAATTTTTGAGGGCAGATTTGAGGTAACTCTTATCAGTAAACTGCTGGATCATCGTTGGGCGATCGCCTGGCAGATTTAGAGCTTCACGCAACTGTGCAGTTAACAGCACTGAATACTTATCGTTGGTGACAATCCGACAGTTGTCATCTAAGAGTTTATAGTCAGTCTTAATCTGTTGATAGGTTTGGAACAGATTTTGTAAATTATAAGGTTCTACAATCTGCACAAAATCCAAGTACTGATACTGGGAAGGTACAACTTCACTGAGTCCTCGCCTACTACAGAGTAAAACTAGATTTCTATTATCTGAGCAGATATGCCTAAAATCAGTTTTGCTCAGAAGTATATCATGTAGCACAAAGACAGTCTGCTTATTGCTATCTATCTTACTACTATGCAAAGTAATTGGATTTGCCGACTCGTGCAGCATTTGTTGTACTAACTGGACAATTTCTTGTGAACATCCCCATGACAACGTTACGCCTGAACCTCCATGTCCATAGTTATAAAATATGTGTGTGTTTAAAACTCTTTCCACACAAACATTTTCTGATGTTAATGGTCGTAAACCAGTCCTAACAGGCTCCTTCTCATCTAGCGGGAGTTCTTTTAATTCCGGTAGAAACTCTAAACAACCATCATACATCTGTCGAATAATCGGAACCTCAAGAGATAAGTCTGTACCCCATTGGTCTTGCTGTGTTAATCCTCCTAAGACCACCAAATCATCCCCTCTAGGAACTATAAAAATGATGTCTTGCTCATTTAAAGAAGATTCTTCATGGGAAATGCAATGAGCATCCTTGACAACTTTCCCTAGATTTTTAACCCTGACAAGTGCGCCCCTCACGGGATACATGGAAGCATCCCCTGTAGTTGCTATTGAACCTAGCCCAGCACAATTAACAATTGCCCTTGCATTAAAACGGCTAAGTAGTTCCTGTTCGTTTTGAACTATATTGACAGTGATTTTCTCCTGGATAATCTCACATCCAATATCCTTTACATATTGAAGTAGCCAATTCATGTAAACATCGGTATTTGTCATCGGAGCCATGTGTTTATAAGCATCTTTTATACCTCCTTGAAAATTCAAGTCAATCGTTTTTTTGACAATATGTAAACCTCTTTCAAATCCATCAACTTTATCCTTCAACTCATTCATTTTACTTAGATCAGCAGGTCGATTTTCCAAAACATCCTTAAAATAGAAATACCCATCCCTCAAATAAATCCCTGTTTTTTCTGAACCAAACTCTGTGTGTATTTTCTTGAATTTATTATAGGTAGTCATACACCAGTCTTTAGAGCGTTCCAGCGATCTAGGAGATCCATGACGACCACAGACTGCCGGTGGCCATTCCCATAATGCACCTGCCACAATAGAGGTTAAATTTGGGGCAAAACGATCTGCAACAATCACGACATTAAAACCTGCCTCTCTCAGACATATAGCGGTTGTTAAACCGCTGACTCCTGCCCCAATTACTAAAATGTTCACATTATTCTCCGGCAATAAATTACTCATTAGAGGTTATCTCGATTTTTGGCGGTAGAAGATTAATGCTTTATTTTCCACATTCATAATATTAATTCTGGCGCTTTTTGGCTAACGCAGCATTAAGAAATTCTTAGCATTTGGCATTTAATCCAAGGATTATGTATCAATAGTTTTAGCTAAAAGTTAAGTATAAGTAGTATTAACAATTGATCAGATAAGTGGCTATCATTGAGTACTAGTTCAATGACGAATGAGCTTATTAATACAATATTTGATAAAAGCGACGTCTACTCTTTAGAGGCTGCGGCTACACCGAAATTTCTTCCCAATACTAGGGGGATGTGTAACTATATCCTGTATTATTTTTAGATACTTTCAGAAAATTTCAACTATGTTGGCAAATAAAAAGAGAAGAAAATACCTATTTATTCTACTTAGCATCAGTGTTAGTTTTTGTTTCCTGATTCTGTATGCTTTTATGATTGAGCCGAATCGTTTCGTCGTCACACGTCATCAACTAAATCAACAAATTACTTCTAAGAAAAATAGTTTCAATATTGTCCAAATCAGCGACCTCCATCTCAAACAATTTAATAATCGGGCACAACATATCGCCGAACAAGTTAATAAACTTAACCCAAATATTGTACTATTTACCGGAGATTCGATTGATCAAGTCGAACAGCTTGATGGATTTGATCGCTTTTTGTCGCTTCTTGATAAGCAAACAGCTAAGTATGCAATTATGGGTAATTGGGAATAATGGGCAGGTGTCGATTTAAAACGTTTGACAAAAATCTATGCCACTTATAATTGCCGCTTATTAGTTAATCAAAGTATTTTACATAAATACGGCGAATATTCTATATTAATCACGGGATTGGATGATTTAATCGGCAAACCCGATTTAATCAAATCCCTTCAAGGTCTTCGTCCTCAACAAAACCATTTATTACTCGCCCACTCACCAGCATATCGAGACTCATTTTCAAGTGATGAGCTAGCAAAGATAACACAATACAAACCACAGTATATGTTATCAGGGCATACTCATGGCGGACAATTATCATTCTTTGGCTTTGCTCCTTTACGTCCGCCTGGTAGTGGACGTTATGTCAGTGGTTGGTATCGAGATGGTGCGATTGCCCTGTACGTATCGCGTGGGCTAGGAGTTTCGGTTTTACCAGTGAGAATGGGTGTAGTCCCAGAGATTAGCTATTTTGAGTGGTTTCTGAACCGCTCAGTTCTTACATCTGCTGACATTCCAAATTCAAGTAATTGAGGGACTTCAGGTGGTTAATCCTGAAATTGTAATTTCCATCGA
>NZ_JACJQM010000225.1:0-6041 GCF_014696655.1 Nostoc sp. FACHB-888
TTGTAACTTACTAGCAGCAATTTATAACTATGAGTTAAATTTAGCAATTCCAAAATGCAAACCCTTGACTATAACATAAAAGTAATTTTGCAAGAGGTCTATTATCCAACTCTGAGCTTCAACAATTTCCGTAGTCTCTTTAATTATTGATAGCTGTAACTTAGATGAAAGTTCATCGGACTTAGATGAAACAGAATTTTTCTGCCAGATAGGTTGACTATCTAGATGTTCGTCAAATTTAGGCGGTGGACTGTTGCTAGCCACAATTAACATATCACTTCCTGTGCCTGATTGTGCAGCACAACCCGATACCATATTAGGAGTTTCTGTAACAATTTCTGGGGCTGCTTTAATGCCAGCAGGATTAACGTTAAAGCTGTTGATCTGGACTGTACCATCAACTCCCAACTGTGAACGTGTGGTAATAAAGCTATCGGGAGATAAAAATAATCCACGAGCATTTATCTGAATATTACCGCCGCGCCCCTCGAATGCATTAGCTTTTATGCTGCTGTTTTCTGAACCAGTTAGGATCTGTGTATTGATCTTGATATTGCCGCCATTACCGTTACCTTCGGCAGTTGCACTAATAG
Organism: Nostoc sp. FACHB-888; assembly: GCF_014696655.1. NCBI lineage: Bacteria > Bacillati > Cyanobacteriota > Cyanophyceae > Nostocales > Nostocaceae > Nostoc > Nostoc sp. FACHB-888. Next base: position 594 of record NZ_JACJQM010000225.1, read on the forward strand.
TACTGTTGCGTAGCTGTAAATTCTGTGTATTGATGTCGATATTGCCGCCTTCGCCGGAAGCAGTTGCGGTAGTGATAGAGCTTTTATTATCTAAAGTAATTGACCGAGCATTAATTGTAAGCCTTCCAGCATCAGTACTTGCTCCCTCATTGCTAACGCTAACTTGTCCACCATCTGTGATACGTAGACTCCCAGTATTGATATTTACCTCTCCAGGGGAGCCATTTGGTACTGAAGGAACTCCAAATACTTTTTGGGTGTCTGAATCTGGTCTAATCGCAGATGAACTTACCCTATTGCGTATCTCTAAATCGAAAGCGTTTATAGTAATACTCCCAGCAGAGCCAGAGCCTATAGTGGAAGTATTAACTGTTGCCATATCCCCCACTACCATTTTTTGTGTATTTATTATTAGATTGCCAGCATCTCCTGCACTAAAAGTTGAAGCAGCTAAATGGCTAGGAACATACTCTCTACCTGAATTAATCAATTCCACAGAGTTAAATAATTGTACAGAGTTGGTTGCATTCAGAATCACCGAACCTCCTGCGCCGATTCCACGAGTTAGAGATATAATCATTCCGCCATCCTCAGCTATCAACCGCCCTGTTGACACTGTGATGTCTCCTGCCTTCCCAGTAGTTAAGGTACTAGTAGTGATGTTGCTGGTAATAAAAGGATTAGAGGGTGAAAAACCAAGCAATTCTATAGAATCAGAGGCATTGATATTAATGCTACCTCCCTTGCCAGAACTATAGGATCTACTGCTTATACCTGCTCCTTGCTGAATAACCATCCACTTAGTGGAGATATCTATATTTCCTGCACTTCCAGAAGCTGTAGATTCAGTCCGCAAGATGCTAGGAAATCTTCCATCTGGAGAGATTCCGCTCAATTTCAGTAATTCAGAAGCATTGATACTAATACCGCCCGAAGGTTGTGAACCTTGGTTTTGAACTAAAATTATGGAGCCATCGCTTAATGAGATAAGCTTGCCCTGTATAGCAATAGAGCCACTATTATTCCCGCTAGTATCCACTAAAGTTTGTTGAGACAGATGAATGTCCTTATAAGAAGATACCTCTTCGTATCCTAAAGTCCACCCTTGAACAATTGGAATAAGGCTGATCATACCAGAGTCAACACTGCTCAGTTCAATCCTTCCTCCCTCTGCTGTCAGAGTGGCACCCTCTAAAGTGACATTACCCCCTAATAAACCTAATGTTTTACCTGGTTGTACCGAGAGACCAATTAAGGTACTACCCCTAATAATTGGTGAACGCAGTGTACTTGGAGCAGTTAGACCTTGACCTGTACCCTGTACCTGAATTGCACCTGAATTGCTCCCAAGTTGTAAGCCAACAGGAGCACTAACAGTCAACAAGGTTGTCCCTTGAGGATTTGTAGCACTAAACTCAAACTCATCAGCAAATTTAACAGCACTGGCAGTACTAGCAAAAAATGAGCCACCAATATCTAATCGTGCATTTTTTCCAAAGATAATCCCATTGGGATTGATTAAAAATAAGTTGGCTATGCCGTTAGCTTTGAGCAACCCTTCTATGTTGGAAACTGATGAGCCTGTTACACGACCAAAAATATTCTGAATACTTTGAGCATTGTTAAATAAAACCGTGCTGCCTGTAGGAATAGAAAACTGTTCAAAACTATGAAACAAGTTACTATCTTTAATAGTGCCTCCATCAATGACTCTGGTATTATCCTGTAATCTAACAATAGAACTAACGGGTAACGTTTTATCTGGTATGACTTGTGCTGTAACTGATGGGGAGGCTAACAAAAAAAAGAGGATGCTACCTTGAATGCTCCAGAATTGTGTAGCACGCTGTTTCACTGAACGCCCCTCTTTTATATTTGTGATTAATGAATGAATAAAATGCATTTGCTACTCATAGAACAAAGTCTAGCTATTATTTGTATTAAGAAAATTATCAATTCCAATTAACTCAGAAAAATTATTTCAAGTGGTACAGATGACACCAGGTGAGAGAAAATTAATCTGCGTCCTAACTATGCCTTGTTCGCAGAGGCTTTCACAATAACCCTTCTACTACTTGGTCAAAATTACGGCAATATACCTGTTGGTGATATTCTTGCCACTTTTCATTTGATGAGTGAGGAAAACCTGTCAATGTTGCCTTTTGGACATATGTCACAAATGGGCGACGAAGATGCTCATATTTCTCAAAGGCTGTGGCTATAGCTTGCTTATCATCCCAGTTATTTTCGAGAGCGATGTTAGCAATAATCGTTGCAATAGCTAGTGCATCTTCAAGTCCTTGATTAGCTCCTTGAGCTGTGAACGGAGGCATTCCATGTGCTGCATCACCAACCAGTACAACTCGCCCGCTACTCCAGGATGGTTGAAATTTGACAGGGTACTCATCAGTATTAATGTCAATTTTGCTAGGAATTTGGATAGGATCTGAAATGGTAGCGCGGTGGATGTAATATGGGCGCTGCTGCATATTAGTAGGGGGAGAGCTACGCACTAATTGCTTGAGTATGTGAGGAAAGCCTCCCTTTTCTAACTCCTGTACAGCTAAATTAATCAAAGAACTTCCAGACTTATCCTGTAATAAATCCAAAGGCAAAGCCAGAGTTATGATATATCCAACTTGACTGCTTCGTTTGCGAAATAACATAAACCTTGGTTTTTCTATCCAAGGTTGATCACTAAATACTTGATCATTACTGAGTGTTACAATTGATGAGTCTTGAAAAAATTTATCTTGTAATTCTGTCCACAGCTCACTTGGTATCTCATCTGTTTCCATACAAGATATTGCTGCAAATCCTGAATATTTAGGCTGTGCAAAATCAGAATATGGACTATCTTTGTAAAGAACTTTACGAATTGTAGAGTTAATCCCGTCTGCTGCAATAATCAACTTAGCTCGAAGCGATTTTGTTTCTAATTGTTTGGGGGTAGTATTTGAACTCTCGAACTGTGTATCATTATGTTTATTTTCGTTTGTCCAATGAGCATAGAGATTGGTTTCTATGCTTGTATTAGATACGCAATCTATTCGGACACACCCATTTTCTGGTTCATCCACAACATTGATGCAACGGTGATTAGCTTGAACCTGCTCCTGAGGTAGTAGATGTCTTAAGGTTGTCTGCAAATCATACCAAGGAACTGACACTCGACCTTCCCCATAATCTTTAAACCAGTCGTCGAACCCAAGAGGTATTGACCGAATTAACTGCCCCTGCAAATTTTTGTAAACCCATTTAGGAGAAGTCTTTGGAGGTTTTTGTTCCTGATTAGTTTTAATAGTTTTCTCGTTATTAGATTGTTGAGGATTAAAGAGCCTAACACTAGTTTTTCTGACCTCTTCGTAAGCATTAGAATCTAAACATTTGAGAGCTTTTAATCCATTTGGGAGAAGATCCAACCCATGACCAACCTGACGGAAGGTACGAGTTTGGTCGATAACAAGAACATTTTCTATACCATGCTTGCGTAAGCCAATAGCAGTTGCTAATCCAACGGGGCCAGCACCAACAATTACAACATCATATATTTTTTCCATAAAGCAAAAGAAAGCTGAGTAAACACCAGACTAAATTTGACAGGGAACTTCAAACAGTGTATCAGTGTATTAACATATTAATACCACATCACAGAGATTTTTATCCTAGGAAATAAAAACTTTTGTAAAATCGTTGAGAGAAAAACTCAGATGATTGATGGGGACTTTTAGTCATCCTTTATAAGTGCTAGTGCTGTTGGTATTGGTAAATAGAGTGCAGAGACGGAAGCCGTACCAACACAAATAATAGAGAGGGATAACAGTGCAAGTAACAATACCTTCGCCAATTTACGAGGGTAAGTTCATATATTAACTCCCTTGTCTGTTGGGTTCGGCAAAAACAATAAGTCCTAAAAATTACTTCAAGGTTTCCCGCAAGCTTTTTTTTCGTATCACTTGTAGGGGAAAGGGTTTGAGTCTCCAAGCTACCTTGTAAACTAAAGGATCTTGTATCAGTCTTTTTGCCATTTTTGCTAAAATTTTAGTAGGCTCTTATTTTGGCAAAGGTATTGAGTAAAAAAGGGTATTTGATAGCCATATTAAATATATACTCTGATTGAGTAGAAATTGTATGGTTAAGATTGTATTATCTTGTATAACTGATAACACGAAGCTTAGATATTATTCATCTTCATCATCCTCATAATCGAAATCATCATCACCGTGTTCTTCATACCACTTTCTTTCTTCCTCCAAAGCGATTTCTCTCTCTATCCTTTTTCTTTCTAAAATTTCCCTTTCTAGCTTTTCTATTTCTTGCCTTTCTTTTTCACGTATTTCTGTTTCTATCCGTTCTCTCTCTCTGGTTTCTCTTTCAACGCGTTCTCTCTCAAGCTGAATTAATCGCCGCTCTACTCGCTCACAGTAAAAATCCAAAGCCTTACCTGTGACAGCTCCGGTAATTGCACCACCAGCTAAAAAGACGAGTCCAGTTTTCCAGCCGCCAAAGGGATTACCGCTCCACTCCAGAGTACCCTCATTGAACCATACCAGTAGAAAGTAAACGAGAGTTCCAATAACTGTATTGATTAGTGCAAAAGCTCTCGGTGTCATCTCGGTTTGACGAAGTATCAACCATTGCGCCAGACTAAGAATCACACCAAAGATTACCGCAGTGATCGTACAAAGAATAATATTACCTGTCCAAGTGAACGGATCTACTGTAAATCTAATGATTAGCGTGATAGTAATCGGAGCAGAGAGCAAAAAGCTCAGGAGTAAGCTAGCACTAATCACAAGAAACCAGTAGCGACCGAGATAACCCAGGCGAAATTCTAACAACGACTCTTGTACTCCAAACAAAGTCATCCAAAATGCAATACCCGCTGTCAAATAATCAAGCATTAGCCGTTATTTTACCCATGTCTTGAAGAGGATATTTTCTAAAATAAGCTGAAATTGAGTTCAGTTGTCCGAAGTTCAAAGTCTGAATTGAATTCAGGCTCCTGAATTCTGAAGTCTGTCTTCTTAACTGTGGTATTGGACTGATTTTCGTCAAAGTATTCTTTCGTCAGTGCAAAATATAAAAAGCAATGAAAAACCCCAACCTGTTTAAAGGATGGGGGTATAAATAAAAACTCTATATTCTATGATGACACAATTCAATATTTGTTCAACTACTATCAGCCTGGAGGTGAAATAATGAACAAACCACCATCCAGACGCAAGAAAATTACCCCTGCGACATCTGGCGAACCAAAGCCAGCAAGCGACTCTGCACAGGAAAATACTTCTGGACAGGCAGGATAACCCAGCCTCAGCAACGATTACGGTGACGGCTGTTGAAGTAAGGACTCATGTAAAAATAACTTGAACAATTGTCCGAATAGTTAGAGTATCAGAATGTAACGGAATTTTTGCCTTATATGTCTGATAAACAGGTAGTCGA
>NZ_JACJQM010000226.1:0-5987 GCF_014696655.1 Nostoc sp. FACHB-888
CTATCTTCTGCTCTCTCTAACTGGACTAAATACTGCTTGATAAATTTGTAATCACCTCTGGCGTTGACTTTGGAGCGAGAATCTACTGGCGTTGTAGTATTTGAAGCCAGGGCTATATCTTTGGCTGATTCTTCAGTCAATCCGATGTGAATCGTAACTTTGACCCTAGCTTCGGTTAAATCGTATTTGTAATTTTTCGCTTGCTCAAAGGCTAAAACTGTGTGCCCACCGTTGATAATCCCATCGCTACCGCCCTCGTTAGCTTCTAATATCTCCAGTTCTAGCTCGGTTTTATTTCTGTTGGGCTTAACTTTATTGGCTGACAGAACAATTCCACTGTGGCGAGAGAAGAATTTTACGGGTTCAGTCGTCAGCGAGTCGAAGATTTGTCTGTAGGTCGCGCTTTTGCGGTTTGCTTCCCGAATGTTGGGTTCTAGGGGGAGGTCTGTTGGGAAGCTGTCTACATGGGCTGTGGCGATGATGCAGTTGGGGTTGGCTTGAAAATAGTTATCTATTTTAATATTCCAAGTCTTGGGCATACTTTATTTTATTTCTTGGTCAGTGGAATTTCTATGTTAACCAAAACCCTGGCCCTGATATTGCTTTCTCGAAACGTCCAGTACCTTTAGAGATTGGAATACAACATATCTCAACATTTGCTCCCGTCAAGTTATTTGAACCTGCGGCAGAATTGACCAAGCCCCGTTGGGGCGGGTATAGGGTGTAGGGAATATATAGCCCCAACAACCCTCTTCGTTACATCTTTCAAGATGATTGCATTAAACGGGGTTTCAGAGCTACGGTCAATGCCGTATCCGCTACACCCTACACCCTACCCCCCACACCCAACTTCCTGACACAGATAAAAAGCCGAAATTCACACCAACATTATGCTTGATTTGTACAGTGCCTAAATCCTAGTAGTCTGCCAAGGAAACTTTGCTAAGTAAAACCTCTAATTGGTAGAATAGCCAAAAACGGGGTGTAACATGGCGAAAAAGTACATTATTGACTTGAATGAAGATGAAGTTTCTCAACTGCAATTGATAATTAAGAAAGGTAAGCATAAAGCAAGAACCATAACCCGTGCAAACATTCTTCTGATGGCATCTGAAGGAGAAACGGATCAAGTGATCGCTAACACAGTTAGAGCGCATGTTGCGACAGTACAACGGACGCGAGAAAAATTTGTCATTGGAGGGTTAGATTTTGCTTTAAAAGATGAAGTTCATCCACAAAAACCTAAGAAATTAGATGAAAAGCAAGAAGCATTTTTGATTGCAACTGCTTGTTCTAATCCACCAGTTGGAAGAGTACGTTGGACAATGCAATTATTAGCAGATCATTTAGTTAACGTTGGTATTATAGATTCAATTTCTGACGAAACAGTACGTCAAACTTTAAAAAAAATGAAATTAAACCGTGGTTAAAAGAACAGTGGTGCATTCCCGAAGTTAATGCAGAATATGTTTTCCGAATGGAAGATGTACTGGATTTATACAATGAGCCTTACGATCCTAAACGCCCCGTACTCTGCTTTGATGAACGCCCATATCAATTAGTAGAAGAAGTAAGACTTCCTTTGCCACCAGAGCCGGAGCAACCTGAACGTTATGATTTTGAGTATAAACGGAACGGGACAGTAAATTTATTTGCGTGTTTTCAACCCTTGGCGGGCTGGCGGCATATCGAAGTTACAGAACGCCGAACTAAAGCCGATTTTGCTAAACAGATGAAAAATTTAGTAGATGTTTGCTACCAAGATGCCGATGTTATTCGTTTAGTAGTTGATAACCTGAATATTCATACCCCCAGTGCATTATATGAAGTTTTTCTACCAGAAGAAGCACGTCGAATTGTTCAAAAATTAGAGTTTCACTATACACCTAAACACGCTTCTTGGCTGAATCAAGTAGAAATTGAATTATCTGTTTTATCTCGCCAATGTTTGGAACGGCGTATTCCTAATACAAAAACATTAACTTCTGAGATTGCCGCTTGGGAGAAACAACGTAATCAACAAAAAGCCAGTGTCTATTGGGGTTTCCAAACCAAAGATGCTCGCCGAAAAATGCAGCGTTTATATCCAAATCCAACCTAGCAAAGTTGCCTTGGCAGACTACTAGTTTAGATAAAGAGTACTTAAAACCTTTGATTTTTAGGTACTCTCTTTATGGAAAGCTCTTTGAAACTATCAAATAACAGTCTAATTGCTGTATATATCTGCAAAAACTAACTTCAGGTAGACTATTATTCATACTTAAGTTAGTTGCAAAAAGTGCTAATGTTAAAAAGTTTTCTAGAACATCTATAACGCCGGCTTGATCTGTTAGTTTCGCTTGAAACGCATTTATACCTATTTTCGTTATGAGAATGGCTGCTTTACTAATATTCAGCAAGCGCACAGTACTATGACTACCACTAAGATTCATTCAGTTGTCTGTATTCAGTCTCGTATTTTAGTCGTATTTTACACTCCTGCTAAATGCTGGCAGTTTCGGATTGTTAGCCCCGATGGCACGGTATTTGGTGACTATCCGATTTACTATAGCGCTGAGGCGGCAGCAAAAGCTGGGCGTGATTCGATTTATCAAAACCGTTAAAGTGGAATGGCACGCTTGAAAAGGGAAAATCGTTGAGGCAGCTCTTGTGCAGAGGAGCAGAGGAACAGGGGAGAAAGAAGAAGTTTTAGGATACAAACGGATATTTAGAAATTCCCCTCTGCACCACCCTTGCCCCTGGAGCATCCTTACGCTGCATACTCTTTAGCTTAACAAGCGTAACATTCAGCTATGAGGCTTATCATATATGCATCCTAGCCTTTTTTATCCTCGCAAGGGATCTTTCCCAAACCAGGCTGACAGGTCGATTATATGTAGCAACCTAGATTCTACCCAACGGCTCGTGCAAAAGAGAGACTTGGGTTTGGTCTTGTCGCCCGCAGCGCTTTGACCAAACCCAATAGCGCAGCAGGCTAGAATCGGGTTCTGCTACCACCCCAATCGCTTGATTCGCAGTTTCCCCGGAACTTTGCAATCCCATCTATGGCGATCCTGCCGCTGCGTCGGTCGATATTGACACGCGGTTTATTTAGCCCGTTCATCCGGTATTTTCCCGTAATTCGATCGGGTTCGACCTTCAGGTTGTCGAGTTTCCACCATCCATTGTTACCGCGCGAATTGATCAGCGCGATGAGCTTTCCGCCCAGATGGATTTTTCCTTCTGTACCACGGATTTCGACCTGAACCTCGGAATCGAAACTGGTAGTCGTTGACTCTAGGCGATTACGCAGTTCGTAGCGATGGCGGCGTTCGTTCCATTCATAACTATTGCGGCTTTCGACACCTCCCGGTTTGCGACCTTCACCATAGCAGATCAACGTCAGATTTTGGCGCGACGGGTTGCTATTGTAACTGTCAGGTGTGCCTTGTTCTTGCAGGTAGCTATTGATTGCCGCCTGCGCTTTACGGATATCTGTTGAACTACAGGATCGGCGCTGTTGAAGGATCTCTCGCTGAGGGTTAAAAAGGACAGTGCAGCCACTTCCTGATGTCATACTAGTCACAGTCAGATTACCGCTGTCTAAAGTATCAATCACTGCTTGAGCATTAACAGAATGACTCACACTAAGAGTCAATAAACTCAGAATAGTAGAGGCTACTATTGGCAAGGTTTTTATTGGTTGCATTTAGTTTATATGGGAATGGCACGCTTGAAAAGCTCTAAGCTGTGTGAAATAAGGGCTAGGGCGTGTTTTAAAACTCGGTAAAATGGTTGAGAACACTAAAAATTAACGAAGTTAACATTTATCTATGATCCTTCCACCGCAAAGTCGGGGCGACTTGACAGAGCGACAATGGAAGCGCCTGATGCCAACAGTTGGTGAACGTCATGAAGCAGTGGTATTTGAGCAATTAATGTCACAAGGAGCGGTAAAACGTCCAAGTGTTGGTCGTCCTCGCTTACGCCCCAAGCGATTACAGCACTTCTGGCAGCTATGAGGTACATCCTAAAAGCTGAAAGCAATGATAGGAGAGGGGCAAGGAGAAAACTATATTGCATAATAGCCGAAAGCGCTGTAGTCGGTGATAAAGGTTACAGCAGTGCTAATATTCGTCGTCATTTGCAACGGCGTGGTATTCGGTTCACCATTCCACTTAGGTCGAACGAACGCAGACGCGGTAAGTTTGATAAATCCATTTATCGCCAAAGAAATCGGGTCGAGCGATGTTTCAACCGTTTGAAGCAATTTCGTCGGATTGCTACACGGTATGAGAAAAAAGCTGATAACTACCTTGCAATGCTGACACTTGCTTCCATATATGGCTATAGTTTTAAAACACGCCCTAGTAGTAATCATTAACCCGAAAAGACTTAATACCTGTAATGCTTTAAACTTGTAATTATGTGTCATATTCCGATACAGTATATGATGGTTAAGTTACATTTTTTGGTTGAAAACGCTTTTAATTCTGCTATTCATTTGAAGTCAGTGATTGATAGAGTTTATACTTCTCTATTTGTTCCCCACCTCCAATATTTAGTTACCTGCTATAAACTGATGAATGCGTTCCAGCCAAGCTTGATTTGCATCAATTGTGAGAATAATTCGTTGGCAAGATTCATCTTTGAGTTCTAGAGTTAAATAATCTTGGTCTTTCGTCACGTACCAAAATTCTTTACCTCTACTGCTGTAGTAGGTTCCTGCTTTAATTATCCCTGGAATAACAAGACCGGGATTACGGATTTCTGACCAACTACTTACTGGTTGATCAGTCGAAACTGCTGTAATATGATTGAGGGGAATTACCAAATTTTTGCAGATATTAAATGCCAGTAATTGCTCATGCCATTCCCATTCAATTTGTAAGTTGTTATTAACGAGAGTGAGATTCATTGTTTTCTTCCTTAATCTGTTGGTAGCTAAATAATGTAACTTTTCCAGAAATTACTAAATGAGATTTATTTCTTTAGTTCGCAATGATAAGCTCTAATCCAAGCAAAAACCAGCACAAATAATTTTTCGGTAATTCCCCAAAAAATAGCCAAAGTCAACAGCCTAGTTCGTTGCCATAGTTGTGAAGGAACTGGATGGCATTTGGAGGAATGTAAACCGTATCGCCTGGTTCAATGCGACGAACTTCACTGTTGATCGACATTTCGCCAACACCGCTAATGATGTAATAAACCTCAGAAGTCTTTAGGGAATGGGGAATCGAAGTTTTGCCAACAGGCAAGATCGCATACGCCAAACTGTAACGCAAGTTGATGTCTTGTTTGTCAGGATGAAGCAGTTCGCGCAGAACAGTTCCATCTCCAGCGATAATTTCTTCACAGTCGTTTAGTTTTTGGATCAGCATAAGTTTAGGCTTGCAATTACACAATCGGAGCAAGTTCAGAATCTGTGAATTTTGGAGGAGAAAGCTTAAGGAAGTGCTGGCTCACGTCGCAACACGGCTAAATCCTCAGCATCGAGTTCAACGGGAATCTCACTGCGAATCAGTTCCGCAAAGTTGCGGTAAGCTCGGTAGTCCTGCGGCGATCTCAGCACTGGAATTACATGAGATTCGTTCATCAGAGTCTCTATATTGAGTTGTACAAATTAAATGTGCTTTCCGGTTGAGTAACTACGCTAACTTCTTCCTGTGCAGTTTTATTCACAAAGTAGGCACTTCCTCGATACACCAATCTATAAGCTACTGGTTGTACAGGAACTTCACTCTGCTTTGTATTCGGATCGATACGATAGGGAACCCCACGGTAAGTCAAATTAGAAGGTCTTTTGTTCTGGCTTTCACGCTTCGAAGCGTCGTATTCGTAGCTAACACCGCGATATTGAAGTTTCATGGTTTCACCTTTTGGTTTCATGGTTTCACCTTTTGAATGAGAGACCATTTATAAAGTAAATCTTTAGACGGCTAGACGACGTAGCATAATTCGAGTCATAACGGCATATATGGCAGCCTCACTCATTTCAGTCAGACGTT
>NZ_JACJQM010000227.1:0-5949 GCF_014696655.1 Nostoc sp. FACHB-888
CTAAATCACCCAAAAAGCTATTTCTAAGGCAAAATTTAACATCTTCCAGACATCGTGCTTCCTTTGCCAATAATGTTAAGGAATATTTCGCCAACAGCATCATTTAGCTGAACAGTACCCAGCCGAGTTTGTGCGTTGGCTACTTGGAGTAGAGGTGCAACAAATTGAAGTCTTAAAAACGGAACTCACGCTTGAACCAATTCGCGCGGATTCTGTGACATTTTTGCAAGCGGCTAACCAAATTTTGCACATTGAATTTCAAACTTTGACGAAATCTAATCCGGCGCTTAATTTCCGAATGCTCGATTATTCTGTGAGGTTGAAGCGCCAATACCGTTGTCCTGTAGTGCAAGTGCTAATCTTTTTGCAAGAAACTACTAACGAAATGGCTTTTACTGAAGAATATCGGGACAACACGACGATTTACCAATATCAAGTTGTTCGTCTTTGGGAGCAAGATTCAACACTATTTTTAGCTAATCCGGCGCTGTTACCTTTAGCAAGTTTGACGCGAACTGACTCGCCGCAAACTTTACTGGCACAAGTGGCTGAACAAGTCGCTACAATTCCAGATAGGGAGGAGCGACAAAATATCGCGGGTTGTGTAGAAATTCTGGCAGGTTTACGGTTTGACAAGGATTTGGTTCGGCAATTTTTACGGGAGGATATTATGAAAGAGTCTGTAATTTATCAAGATATCGTTCAAAAGGAAGCGTTTAAATTGATTAGTCGTCAGCTTAAACGACGCTTTGGTGAGATTGATGAATCATTCGTTGAGCAGGTTCGGAATTTATCTGCTGAACAGTTAGAAAACTTGGGAGAGGCTTTGTTGGATTTTTCGGAAGTTGCTGATTTAGTAGCTTGGTTAGAACAGCAATAGAGGAATTAATAAAGCTGCATCATATTTTAGAGATTGATGCTGCAAGTAATTTACCGCTTTTATCTTGAGCTTGCAATTTTTGAATAATATGCTCAATAATACTATTCAAATCCTTCCGGCGGCGCATAGAGCGTTTCGGGTCAAGTTGGCCATGTTTCAATAATTCTCTGACCTGTTCTCCTAGCTCAGTTAAGTAAAGCTTCAATTGTTCTTCACCCTGTTCGCGTAAAATTTGCCTACATTCTGTTAGCAGAATATCGCCATTTTCAAGAGTTTTACTAGCATCTGACTGCTTTGGTGTTGCTTCGGACAATTTTTTACTTTTTTGAGCGTTTAAACTGTTAGTTAGACATTTTTCTACAGCCTTGGCAAGTTTGGGATCAGATTCTACAACTTCTGCGATCGCTCTTAATAAATCTGCAATTTGTGATGCTTCCATTATCTACCTACTCTCTGTATAAATTCTTTAGTTAATTTCACCATAGATGTTAGATTTAACTGGACTTATTGGACGAGCAATGAGCGTTTCTTATCTCCCGCGTGAAGGCTTGGGATATGAACAGCTTATTGATAGGTTTCAATAATTATATCAGCGCTTTTGTGATGAAAGTGGTTTTGTCTATATGGTTTATTGCACTAGCGTCCACCTTGGCGAAAAACAATGATAAATTGCAAGTAAAGTATGAAAGAATGCATTATTAAATAAATATAAGATATCTGAAGTTTAATATTGAATTTATAAATGACCTGCAATTCACAAATAGCAGAAGGGTGGCATGGCAAACTTGATTTAGTCTATGCCGATCGCAAAGGCACAACTCAATTAATTTACAATCACCAACAAGCGCCCCTGAAGGTACAACGCCCATTTTATCCAGAAGGAGAAAAAGTTTGTCATAGCGTCATTTTACATACAGCCGGGGGAGTTGTAGGAGGCGATCGCTTATCCTCTAACATCCATCTCCAACCCCAAACCCAAGCTTTAATCACTACAGCTGCTGCAAGCAAGATATACCGCAGTAATGGCTTACAAGCTAGACAAACCATCCAAATGCAAGTTGACGCTGGTGCTTGTTTAGAATGGTTGCCGCAAGAGACAATTTTATTTAACGACGCGATTTATCGGCAAGATTTACGAGTAGAATTAGCAACCGGGGGCAGTTGGTTAGGCTGGGAAATTACTCGATTTGGTCGCAGTGCTAGAGGAGAAAAATTCTTGCAGGGGGAATGGCGATCGCACACCGAAATTTGGCAAGAAGGTATTCCGTTGTGGATTGATCGGCAATGGTTACGGGGTAGCGAAGAAATTTTTCACAGTCCCCACGGTTTGGCTGGAAAACCAATCGTAGGTAGTCTAGTTTGGGTTGGTGACGCAGTTTCAGGAGAAATTGTTAAAAAAACGCGAAATTTATGGAATGGGGAAGGAGAAGCCGGTGTTAGTCGGTTACAACATGGATTATTGTGTCGATATCGCGGTGCTTCTACATCTGAAGTGAGAAACTGGTTTATTGATGTTTGGCAGATGCTGCGAGTTTCTTTTTTGAATCGTGGTAATTGTATACCAAGAGTGTGGCAGGTTTAAACAAACCACGAAGGCGCGAAGGACGCGTTCACAAAGTGTCTCGAAGAGAAGGAAGAGGTAAGAATGCAACTTACACCCCAGGAAAAAGATAAGCTATTAATTTTCACAGCTGCTTTATTAGCAGAAAGACGGAAAGGAAGGGGTTTAAAACTGAATTATCCCGAAGCGATCGCTTATATTTCTGCTGCCATTTTAGAAGGTGCAAGGGATGGGCAAACTGTAGCTGAATTGATGAGTTACGGTACAACTCTATTGACGCGGGATGATGTCATGGAAGGAATACCAGAAATGGTGCATGAAGTGCAGGTAGAAGCTACTTTTCCTGATGGCACAAAGTTAGTGACAGTACATAATCCAATTCGTTAATTTTTAATTTTTGAATTTATTATGATTCCTGGGGAAATTATCACACCAGCAGGTGAAATAGAACTAAATGTTGGTCGTCCAGCTGTAAAATTGCAAGTGTCAAATACAGGCGATCGCCCTATACAAGTCGGTTCCCATTATCACTTTTATGAAGTCAACACCGCCTTAAACTTTGACAGAGAACAAGCGCGAGGAATGCGCCTCGATATCCCCGCCGGAACCGCAGTTCGCTTTGAACCAGGCGACGAAAAAGAAATAACTCTAGTCCCCTTAGTTGGTACTCGCCAAGTCTACGGCTTCAACGCCAAAATTAACGGAAACCTCTAAAAACCCTCCGCAAACCTCTGCGCTTCCCTCAGCGTCCCTTTGCGTTAAAAAAAGGATTTTATTTATATGCCTTACAGAATGGATCGCCGCGCCTACGCCGAAACCTACGGCCCAACAGTAGGCGATCGCATCCGACTTGCAGACACTGAATTATTTATAGAAGTTGAACAAGATTTCACGACTTACGGCGATGAAGTAAAATTCGGCGGCGGAAAAGTTATTAGAGACGGAATGGGACAATCCCCAATTTCTAATACCAAAGGTGCTGTAGATTTAGTAATTACTAATGCCTTAATTCTCGATTGGTGGGGTATTGTCAAAGCGGATATTGGCATTAAAGATGGCAAGATTTTCAAAATTGGTAAAGCCGGAAATCCTTATATTCAAGACAATGTAGATATTATTATTGGCCCCGGAACTGAAGCCTTAGCTGGTGAAGGAATGATTCTCACTGCTGGTGGTATTGATGCCCATATTCATTTTATTTGTCCCCAACAAATTGAAGTTGCGATCGCTTCTGGAATTACCACTATGCTTGGCGGCGGTACTGGCCCAGCTACAGGTACAAATGCCACTACCTGCACCCCCGGCCCTTGGAATATTTACCGAATGCTGCAAGCTGCTGATGCTTTTCCCGTCAACTTAGGATTTATGGGTAAAGGTAACGCCAGTCAACCCCAAGGACTTGTAGAACAAGTAGCCGCCGGTGCAATGGGGTTAAAACTTCATGAAGACTGGGGAACCACACCCGCAGCAATTGATACTTGCCTTCGCGTTGCCGATGAATATGATGTGCAAGTAGCTATTCATACTGATACCCTGAACGAAGCCGGATTTGTCGAAGATACGATCGCAGCTTTCAAGAATCGTACCATCCACACCTACCACACCGAAGGCGCAGGCGGAGGACATGCACCAGATATCATCAAAGTTTGCAGCCTAGCTAATGTTCTGCCATCTTCCACCAATCCCACACGTCCTTACACCCTCAACACCTTAGATGAACATCTGGATATGTTGATGGTGTGCCATCACCTTGATCCTGCGATCGCCGAAGATGTCGCTTTTGCCGAATCTCGCATCCGTCGGGAAACCATTGCTGCTGAAGACATTTTGCACGACTTAGGCGCATTTAGCATGATTTCTTCCGACTCGCAGGCGATGGGAAGGGTAGGTGAAGTGATAATTCGCACCTGGCAGACATCTCACAAAATGAAGGTGCAACGGGGAACTCTTAACCCACAAGGAAGTGAGCAAAAAGCAGACAATTTTCGGGCGAAAAGATATGTTGCTAAGTATACTATTAACCCAGCGATCGCTCACGGAATTGCTGAATATGTGGGTTCAGTGGAAGAAGGAAAATTAGCAGATTTATGTTTGTGGCGTGCTGCATTTTTTGGCGTGAAACCAGAGATAGTCATTAAAGGCGGAATGATTGCATGGTCGCAAATGGGCGATGCTAACGCCAGTATTCCCACACCGCAACCAGTGTATATGCGACCGATGTTTGGTAGTTTTGCAGGGGCGCGTCATGCTACATCATTAACTTTTGTTTCCCAAGCAGCTTTAGAGAACGAAATTCCCAGCCAGCTAGGTTTACAAAAGGTAGCAGTTGCAGTTTCTGGGACACGCCAATTGAGTAAGCAGGATATGAAGCTGAATGATGCACTACCCCACATAGAAGTAGATCCAGAAACATATCAAGTCAGAGCTGATGGTGAGTTGCTTATTTGTGAACCTGCAACAGTTTTACCAATGGCACAGAGGTACTTTTTGTTTTAGAGTTACGATCAAATAGTTAAACGTTGCATCTGATGTAGAAAATCATGCTACCTTTTAAGAAAAAAATAGTGACTGATGAAGCGATGCGTCCGGTAGCGGTGTTGATTGATTATCAGGACTGGCAGCACATTGAGAAGATATTAGAAGCTCATCAATCACAAAAAAAACAAGAGTTTAATTTAAACCAGTATGCTGGTGTAATTCAACTAACTCAAGACCCGTTAGAATATCAGCAGCAAATTAGGGATGAGTGGTGTTGACACAACCTTTAGTTTTGTTAGATACAAACATAGTCTTGTATTTTTTTGGTGGTCGCTTGCTAAATCCACTACCATCAGGACAATATTTTATTTCAGTGATTACTGAGATTGAATTGCTCTCTTATCCGAGTCTCAATTTAAAAGAAGAAACACAAATTATTGATTTTTTAAATAAAATTACAATCATTGGTATTGATAGTAATATTAAAAATTTCACAATTACATTTCGCAAACAATACAAACTCAAGCTTCCTGACGCAATAATTGCAACAACTGCAAAATCTATAAATGCAATATTGTTTACGAATGATGTAAGATTGGCTAATTTAACAGAAATTAACACTCAGGCAGTGCAAATTGTGTAATGTGAGCGATCGCTTGTTCTGTGGTGAGAGTGCCGATCGCAATTCCTTCCACAGCAGAATTCCAGCAAGTTTTGAAGTGAGAGCGCAAGAAGTTTAGGAGCCATAATTCAATTAGCTTGTGGCTATCTGTTAAAAAAGTAAGTAAAGTAGTTTTTAAAATGCATTTCATTTATATAAATTTTTAGGTAAACATTTTTTTCGGAGAAGTTTACCTAAAAATACTATCTAAAAAACTATGGCTCTTCAGTACTTTTTATGCCAAACTAATAAATAAAATGCCAATTTAATAAGCATCTGACTCTAAAATTTTCAAAGCTTCTAAATCCATAACCAGAACGTTTAATCAGTTTAAGCTTGTTATTAATTCCCTCAACCATGCCACTATTT
>NZ_JACJQM010000228.1:0-5918 GCF_014696655.1 Nostoc sp. FACHB-888
ACTTCTGCCTAAAAGCAGTGCCGCACTGAGTCCAGCGGAACCGCCACCGACAATGACGCACTCGTAAATCTCTTTGTTTTGGTTCATCATCTTTTTCTGTTCTCCAACTTTGGAGATAATCATCAACTCCTAAGTTCTCTTTGTCTTAGTTCACTTGAGTGTAGTCAGTTCCAACACTCAACTTCTTGCAGATTCCTATGGAGTTTCCTATGGAATTAGCGAACCTATTTCAGTGTTGCTTTAGTGAGTCGTTTGAAGTGCTGTATCAAACATTTCGCACTGCCGATCGACTACTGCGCTACATACCCACCATCTACCATCAATGTTGTACCTGTTGTGAACGATGCCAGGTCAGATGATAAAAACAGAACTGCATTTGCAACTTCAAGCGGTGTTCCAATTCGTCCGATCGGGTGAAGTCCTGTTATGTAAGCTTTGACCTCATCCTGCCCACCTGTAGCTGCTTCAACCATATCTGTTTCGATTGCTGCTGGTCCAACGGCATTGATGCGAATACCTGCTTTGGCATATTGAAGCGCAGCAGCTTTTGTTAAACCTACGACCGCATGTTTACTCGCGGCGTAGAGGGGTTGGATAGGATATGCAACGAATCCAACCGCAGATGCCATATTGACGATTGAACCACTTCCTTGTTTCAACATCTGAGCGATTTCATGTTTCATCGACAACCAAACGCCTTTGACATTGACGTTCATAGTGCGATCGTATTCTGCTTCTGTTTGCTCAATCAATGAGGGATTTTCGCCGACAGTTCCTGCATTATTAAAGGCAATATCTAACCGACCAAAAACGCCAACTGCTTTATCAACCATTGCTTCAACATCGGCTTCTTTCGTGACATCTGCTTGCACAAAAATCGCCTCTTTGCCAGCTTCCTTAATCAATCGAACAGTTTCTTCACCTTCATCCATTCGACGACCCACCACCACCACTTTTGCTTGTTGTTGGGCATAAGCGATCGCCGTTGCACGACCAATTCCTGAAGTTCCGCCAGTGACTAACGCCACTTTATCTTGAAGTATCATTGTGCTTCTCCTACCATTAATTTCGTTGCATTGATCAGAAGCGTACTCAGTTCCAATGCTTGATTTCTTGCAGATTCTTAGGGTAAAGCGCAAGTTCGTTTCGGCAGCATCCGATTTAGATACTAATGTTCAGAATTTACTTGCCATGTCATCACAATAATTTCTGCAAACACTAAGACAGCTAATAGCCTCGAAAACGCTTGTAAAATGGCTTCCATCGTCCAGTTCTGACTCTGAACATCCCAGATCATCCAAACAATGTTCACTCCAATCACCAACCAGGGTAGAATTACTGCTGAATTCCGTCTGTGATAGAAGCGGATCGTCGTTTCGCGCCAAAATGGGAAGGTGCTGAGGAGACAAACAATGTAGGAGACTCCTGCACTAATGAACAAGCTTGTTTGAAGACCTGAAGATAGGTTCGGGTATCCAAGCGCGGTAGCTTCGCTTCACGCAGTGTTCGCTGTCAGGCAAACTCCCAGCGCCAGATACAGGAAAGTAAACAAGGTAAATCGTTTCATTCCTTCTCCAATAGAGCTTATTCTCTGTACCAGACACGCACACATTGAAAGCAGCGGATTAGTTCGCTGTAAATCCACCATCGATTACCAAAGGTTGTCCCGTGATGTAGCTGGCAGCATCAGAACACAGAAAAACAACCGCTTGAGCAATTTCTGCTGCTTGCCCCATACGACCCATTGGCACCATAGACGCGAAATCATCAGTCGAGCCACTACTCAGGCGATCTATCATTGCAGTAGCAATCAGTCCAGGATTGACAGCATTAATCCGAATACCTTGTTTGGCATAATCGAGTGCAGCAGAGCGCGTCAGCCCCATTACCGCGTGTTTGCTGGCAACATAGGGAGATACTCCTGGAAACGCAATTAACCCACCCATTGACGAATTATTGATAATCACACCTGATCCTTGGTTGAGCATCTGTTGGATTTCATATTTCATACACAAGAACAGCCCCCGCACATTAATCGACATCAGTTTGTCAAAATCCTCAATCGATTGTTCGTGCAGTGGTTTGAGAGGAGACTCAATCCCAGCATTGTTAAAGGCACAATCGAGTCTGCCGTAGGTGGCGATCGTTTTCTCGACTAAAGCTTGAACTTCTGCTTCATCGGATACGTCCGATCGCACAAATAAACACTCCGCTCCTGTCTCACGAATCATCGCAGAAGTTGTTTCACCTTCTGCGTCGCGTCTACCGGAGAATACGACTTTTGCACCCACAGCACCGAGCGCGATCGCCGTTGCACGACCAATTCCTGAAGTTCCGCCAGTGACTAATGCCACCTTGTCTTTAAGCATCATGATAGTTACCTCTTGTTGTGAATGGCTGTGTCACTTTGTCAAAAACTCAATGAGCAATACGTGTAGGAGCCAGCAATAAGAAGCGCCTCCTACAACCAGGATGAGTACGATCCTGGCTGCGTGCCCCATAAATCCAGTCCCGCCAGTTCCATGCCGATCAATACTGACCTACGGCGATCGGCAACTCACGTTCAATGGTTCGCAATCGTTGCGAAAAATCATTCAAGATACGTTGACGAACTGCATCTGTTTGGCGAACAGGGGCATAAACAATCTGCGGAGCAAGAACGTCAAAACCAGCGAATTGCAGCATCCCTCGCTGAATTGGGCGCAGAATAGCATGGATATCACCGTTAAAACCGCCTGCAAGATAGTCCTCTTCTGTGCTACCTGTGGTCAACGAGAGCATTGCTTGCTTACCTCGAAATCTGCCCGTTTCATAAATATGTCCATTACCGTAAACACGCCCCATAACAAAGACGCGATCAACCCACCCCTTCAAAATTGCAGGGACACTGAACCACCACAAAGGGAATTGCCAAATCATCAGATCGCACCATTCCAGTTTTTGGATCTCAGCTTCAATTTCTGGAATGAATCCTCCAACTTCAGTTGCATACATCTCTTCAAGTTGCTGCTTAAAGTAGTCAGGATCTTTGACAGACGTAAAGTTGCGGCGATCGGATGCAGGGTCAAATCTCATGGTATGGAGATCTGAATATTGAACATCATGCCCAGAGTCTTTGAACGTGTCAATTGCTGTCTGAAACATTGCTCCGTTAAAGCTTTTCGACTCTGGGTGTGCAAGAACAATCAAAACTTTCATGTGAGTTATTTCGTTTTCTAAGTTTCTAAACTTTTGCTAGGGCTGGATAATCCAGATAGCCTTTTTCACCACGGCTATAGAACGTGGCTGGGTCAGGCGAGTTGCGATCCTGGTTGCAAAATGGCGGGTTTAGGCATTGATATTTGCTAGCTCCTACACTTAGTCGCGATCGATTAGTGTGTTTGAAGGTAAGTTGGGATCGATCGCCTTGCGCGCACTGTCAATGCCCACGACGGGAAGTGTACCCGGATCGAGCAAGCCAAGTTGAATCAATACACTCGCCTGATCCCAGTAGAGGTGTTCATGGGCTAACTTGCCGTCACGGAACCGAATAATCGCGACCACTGGCACTTCAACCCGTTTCCCGGTTGGAGCAACGCCAGGTAGCATCCAGTCCATCTGGATCGTATGAGTGAACGTACCCACCATTTCATCGACGAGTTGATCCGTTCCGATCGTGCGCGAAATCGGGATCAGCTCCATGTCCGGCGGTATTTGTGGAATGAAGTATTTGGAATAAAACTCGCGCAGTGCTGGTTTCCCTACTCCCCCAGTCATTACCGGAATGTGATTCACGTAAGCGTCCTCAACCATCGTAGCGAGGGCATCTTCAGTGCTGTGAGTACCAAACTCGTGCCCGATATGCTCTTCCCAGACCGCTTGTAAAGCTTCCTGAGCGGGTGTCAGATTGCTAGTTGCCTTTCCATTTGCTTGTTCGTCTACAGATTGCTGTTTGACCATGATTGGATTCTCCTAGTTCTATCTATTTAAAGTGTATTGAGTTAGTTCCAAGGCTCGACTTCTTCCAGATTCTTGTGATGTTAGTGAATTTGTTTCAATGGACGTATAAGCATTCAGCGCCTGTTTCGCGAATCAGTTGGGCGGTTTTTTCACCTTCTGCGTCGCGTCTACCGGAGAACACGACTTTTGCACTCACAGCACCGAGCGCGCGCTGCTTCGCAGATACCGCAAGGGTCGCGGTTGCTCTGCCAATACCCGTTGTGCCACCAGTCACTAACGCCACTTTATTTTGCAGTATCATTCTGTTTCTCCTGTTTCAATCAAGATTGACCTTCAGCAATGAACTGACGATGATCACCGACGACCAACCCGATCGCTTTGGGAAACGGGTTCGGAGTCCTCGTCGCGTTTGAACACCTTGTAGGCGATCGCCAGGAAAACGGGAATCAGCACGAGGGAGATGATGTCGTAGAATCTCGCATGGTACTCGCTGATGCTGAACAGGGCTGGTGCGGCGAAGAAGCTTCCAGACCAGTTGAACAAGAGAAAGTACGCGATGTTGTTGGCGAAGTGTGCGCCGATCGCAAGCTCGGTCGTGCCGTCGATCAATGAAACGACCACATACAACAGACCCGTGCCAACGAAGTAGTTGAGGAACATCCCAATCCAGCCACCCTCCTGTGACTCTGGATTGGTGGCGTGCGGCAGGGTGAAGATCACGGCTGACGCGAGCGCCAGAAACACGCGGTTAGACCAGATCAGGCTCGTGCCCTGCACAATGTACCCGCGAAAGAAAAGCTCCTCGGTGGTCGTCTGGATCGCAGTGAGGATTAGCGCGATCGGCACGAAGAGCGCGAACGTCTTGAGGTCGGAGTTGAAGGAGAAGGTATCGGGGTAGAGGAGGTACTGCCCCAGCCCGCCGAGCAGAACCCAGGGCACGAACCCAGCCACGAAGCCGTGACCGACGCGCCGCCAACTGATCTTCTCTCTCGCCGTGACGAGCGTCCGGGGATGACGCTGGTGGATGAGGGAGACGGCAATGAGAATTCCCGCGAGGAACACCGGAAAACCCGCCATGACCACGACGAAGCCCCCCACAGGACTGAACGCAGCGTAATCCAGCCGACCGAGCGCCGCGACACCCTCCTGACCGTCGAGGGCGAACGCGACGAGCGCACTGGCGACGTTGGCGGCGATCATCCAGGCAAAGAGTATGATCATCAGCCCCAGAAGATACCGCCACCACCGATATTTACCCCACCTCGCAGCCTCCACGTAAGTCACGTCTTTCACTTCCGTTCCGCTTCCCTGCTTTCCTGTGATTGCTTTAAACTTCATCTTTGTCTCCTTGACTCGTGCGTGATGGAGTTAGCGAATCTGTTTTGGGGTTATTCCAGTCAGGCGCTTAAACTGTTGGTTTAAGTGGCTTTGATTGGAGAAACCAACTTGTAAAGCAATGTCAGAGATCGCTAAATCTGTTTTCGACAGCATCAATTTTGCTCGTTCCACCCGCTGTTGAATTAGGTACTGATGTGGAGAAACCTCGATCGCTTGTTTGAATACACTGGCAAAGTAAGTCGGGCTAAGATTCAGAGTTTCTGCAAGTTCAGCCAGTGACAAGTCTCGATCGAGGTGAGTCTGAATATAGTCAAGTACTTGTTGCAACTGGGTGCGTGTTAAGCCTTTGTGCTTGAATTCAGTGGTTGATGTTGTAGTTGTTAGCATGGTTCAAAAATTGGCAAGCTGTTCAACAAAACAGGCAAAAGCTAGCAATCGCGGATTCGATCACTTACTAGCACTAACAAACAAGTCAGATATGAATAGAGCTTAGTGGCTTGCAGCGACAATAGCTGCCGTCAACTCTGTTATTGTCCAGCGTCCGGTATACCGAATGTTATTGATAAATAGGGCTGGAGCGTGGGTCACTCCGCTGCGTATTCCACTTTCGATATCTTGATTAATGCGATCGAGATATGTCC
>NZ_JACJQM010000229.1:0-5862 GCF_014696655.1 Nostoc sp. FACHB-888
TTAGTTTGTTTAACCTCATAAATTTCAATTGATGATGTATAAAAAAATATCTTAAATCAAGTGATGTGAATTGATTTTTTATTGTTTGTGAGAAATTCGCGTAAAATTGAACGTGCGACGGAACGTTATCTTTTAACGACGTTTACTTACGGTTGCAATTTGGGGCCGGCTCAAGCGGCCAGACATATGCGAGGCATTGTCACCGCGAAGGAACTGGCATTTGTCAACCGTCGTCATGTGACTGTGGATAAGCTCAATGCTGCATTGGTGGATATTATTAACCGCTACAATGCTTTAAATCTGCCGTCAGTTTGGGGCGATGGTAAAAGTGCGGCAGCAGATGGAACGAAGTATGAACTCTACGAAGAGAATTTACTGTCTGAGTATCATATTCGCTACGGTGGCTACGGAGGAATAGCTTACCACCATGTCTCTGATACCTATGTGGCTTTATTTAGCCAGTTTATTTCTTGTGGAACTTGGGAAGCTGTTCATATCATCGAGGGGTTGTTAAAAAACTCTTCCGATATTCAACCCGATACAATTCATGCTGATACCCACGGTCAATCAACACCTGTGTTTGCATTGGCACATATGTTGGGAATTAGGTTAATGCCTCGGATTCGTAATTGGAAAGATTTAAATTTTTATCGTCCTGAGAAAGATACTGCTTATCAACATATTGATTCTTTGTTCTCTGAAACTGTTGATTGGAAGCGGATAGAAACTCATTGGCAAGATATTTTACAGGTGGTTTTATCAATCCAGACTGGTATTGTATCAAGCGCAATTTTATTGCGTAAATTGGGTAATCATAGTCGGAAGAACAGGTTATATCAGGCTTTCCAGGAATTAGGGCAAGTAGTGAGAACTGTTTTCTTGCTGCAATATATATCGGATATGCAACTGAGAAAAGAAATTACTGCTGTGACGAATATTGTGGAAGCTTACCATAAATTCTCAAAGTGGTTTTTCTTTGGTGGCTTTGGGGTTGTGATGAAGAATGACCCCATTGAACAGGAGAAGGTGATTAAGTATAAGGACTTGGTAGCAAATGCTGTTTTGTTCCAAAATGTTGTAGATTTAACTGATATCTTGCGTGATTTACAGAAGCAGGGATATTTGATTAGTCGTGAGGATGTGGCGGTTGTGAGTCCTTATATTACGGCTCATGTTAAGCGGTTTGGTGATTATCTAATTGATATGGAGACTGTGCCACCGTCACTGGATGAGGTCGAAAGTTTAGTGCTTGCTTAAGCGGCTGGAATCCTTGTAAATCCAAGGTTTTTTGTTTGATTCTTAACATTTCTTTACAACGTGTCCTATTTTGCACGTATCTCGGCGGCCACCCTTAATGGCACTGCGCTCTGAAGCGTTGAAGGATGCGCCTGTGTTTGCCAGTGCGACGGGCAGACCTCTGGCCCCTTCCCACATTGACCGAGTGGTGAAGAGGGCGGCGAGGGCAGCAGAATTAGAGAATGCCATGAATGTTTCAGCGCATTGGTTTAGGCACAGTCATGCTACCCACGCTTTGGATGAAGGTGTTCCGGTGCATTTGGTACAGGCTACTTTAGGGCATACAAGTTTGGATACTACGAGTAAATATCTGCACGTAAGCCCTGATAGAAGTTCTGGGGAGGTTTTAGTTAAGCGATGGTCTGAGCCGTTTTAAATTTTCAGCTTTGAATTGGTTGCACACTCAGGCGATAGCCGAGATGATGCAGAATAAGGCTGATGGTTCGCAGTTCTGGGTTGCCTTCTGGCGACAAGACTCGGTAAAGATTCTGGCGGTTCAAACCCGTTTTTTCCGCAAGGCGCGTCATCCCCTCCCGTGCTTCCACCACGTTCCGCAGCGCTTCCAGAAAAAACGCAATATCGCCATCCTGCTCGTACTCTTCAAGGGCAACGTCCAGGTAAGCCTTTGCCATTTCCGGGTTCAGCATTTGCTCGAACACAATCTCGTCATGGTTTCTCAGTTTCTTGCTCATCCTGTTCCTCCTGATAAGCCTGCCAATATCCTTTAGCCTTTTCTATGTCCCTGTCCTGGCTGTCCTTGTCGCCACCACATAGAAGAATTACTAGATCGTTCGCGGATTCTCCAAAGTAAACGCGGTAGCCACTGCCAAAGAAAAACCTCATTTCTTGCACGCCTGAGCCAACTGACTTGCAATCCCCGTAATTGCCCTGCTTGAGTCGCTCTATCCGTCGGATTATCCTGGAACGGATCACATAGTCCTTCAAGCTTAAGAGCCATTCGGTGTACGGCTCCTTGCCGTCTTCTGTAGCATAGACTAGCAGTGTTTTTTGACGAACCATATCAGCCATAGATTATAAACTGTAGCTTAAAAGCGACAAAGTTTCAACCCCTAGTTGATTCTTGCAGAGGTCAACACCTTGTAGCGGAAATCTCACCAATTACTTGCTCCAAACTGTTGGTGAGATAATTTTGGCTTCCTTGTCATCTAAATAGAAATTGTAAACAGGTTCTCCTGATAATTCACAGCGAAGCGGCTCAAGAATTTTAGTGAACGGATTCCAAACTGCTGTAACAGTCCGTTTTACTTTCTTTCGTTGCAACTCACACTGAATATGTACCGTAGGAAGATGGATAATCATTGCACTGTGCAACGAAGCTTCTACACTCATTGCATAACGCTCTTGGATGTCCAACAATTTTCTCTCTAACTCTCTATTAGTAGCTTCAATTCGTGCTAATTCTTTGTCTTGTTCATCACCAATCAATTTTTTTAATTCAATCTTGTTGCGGATCGAGTCGCTAATCGTGTTGTAATAATCCTTGAGCCTTTCTTCATCCCTAGCTCTAGCTCTTGTTAATTTAGCCTGCCAATTATCTAGAGATTTTCCAATCAATATTGCACTTTGATGTTCGATTAACCTCAACAACTCTTCAATTGGCATCGCCAATGGTGTCTCTTGATGCTCCACAGTCATTAGGTCAGACTCCCAAAACAAAGCATCCCCAATTTCTACTGGTGTTACTCCTGTAATTTCATTGATAATGAACGAAACTAAACCAATCCTTTTTTCGGAAGCATTCGCTGTGTAAGCCACATTACACAAGATGTAACGAGTAATTTCTGGTTTAGCATCTAAAAAACGAATTAAGCCATTTTGAGGTGCGAGTCTCTCCAATAAAAGTTTCTCAAAGCCTGTGTTTTTCAGATGTCCATCGATTTTAACACCCAACGCACTAATAAGTCCTTTAACAGCTAATAGTTCAGATAGCTTATTTAAGACTTCTGAATGATAGGTGACAAAAACACTTTGGGGTACATCAGCAATAGTAGTAAAAGTAACTTCTTCTGGGAGCGAAAGCAGTGATGCTATATTTTCCGTCAACAACACATTTAAAATGTGTTCACCAGCAGGTTCTGCTATTCCGTCATGGAGAGAAACAATTTTTTCTAAGGTAGCAATAATTGGGTCTGATAACATATTTATTCAAATCAATCTCTCAAGCTTCAAAATCTTCGCCAAAAATCTGTTCATCCAGTTCTTGAATTTGCTGATACTGGTTTTTGGCTTTCAACAAATTATCTGCCAATTGCTCGAAGGCTGTATCTAATTCTGGTTTAACCTGATGCTTGAGCCAGATATCCATGACAATTTCACTAAAGTCAAATTCATCATCCACGTTCCCTAAAATTGTTTCAATCTCTCCGACCACTAGTTCAAACATATTAATTTTGTCATGCAAGATCCGCAGAATATACTCTTCGATACTGCCCTTGAGACAAAAGTTAAAAATAAAAACATCCTGGGTTTGTCCAATGCGGTGGATACGACCAATGCGTTGTTCTATTTTCATTGGGTTCCAGGGGAGGTCATAATTAACGATCGCGTTCGCAAACTGGATGTTACGTCCCTCTCCGCCTGTTTCAGATGCCAGCAGTACAGAAACAGTATCCCGAAATGCGGCGATGGCCTCATCTTTCTGTTTAAGGGACATCCCACCAGTAAATTCTGCAAAGGGGATATTTGCTGCTTGCAGAGTTTGGGCCAAATAAGTGCTAGTTGCTTTATGGGTTGTGAAGACCAAGGTTTTCTGGGAAGATTTTGAGAGCATCTCTACCAATACTTTTGCTTTCTCGACCTGCTTCACCTGGGCTGCTCGTCTTGCTAAAGACTTCAGTTCTTCATCAGGTAGGCGTTTGGTCAGTTGCTTGAGGGAGTCAGCCAAAGCACCAGGGGATGAACCAGCACGCATTAGCAAATTGGTGCGAGAGAGTCTGTCTAGCTTCTCCTCTGAAGAACGTAGATACTCGCTCAAGTCCTGGTAAAGTTTCTCCTCGCCTGCTGCCGGGGTAACAGTAATTGTGGTGGCGAAGCGTTTGGGCAGTTTGACATCTACTAGGGCGCGGGTATTTCGCACCATGACTTCCCGCATCAGAGAGCGTAACTTTTCGGGATTTTTTGGGACTCGTCCATTCCTGGAATCGACATATTCTTTTTTAAAAGCGGCTTCTGTTTGTAGCAGTCCTGGCTTGAGGAGGGTCAGCAGATTAAACAGTTCAACAAGGGAGTTCTGCACTGGCGTAGCAGTGAGCATGAGGATAAACCGCTTCGACAGGGCGTTGACCAGTTTCCAGTTTAAGGTAGTGCGATTTTTCAGGTGGTGGGCTTCATCGACAACTACCAAGTCCCAAGTGCGACTGGTGACGTGAGGATAATGTTTAGCAGACTTAGCCGTGTTTAATGAAGCGATAATTCGCGGATTATTCGTCCAAAATTCGTCTATCGGTTGTTGCGGGTCACGGTTATCTGTGGTGATAGTAGCAATATTAAATTTGTCACTTAACTCTGACTGCCACTGGGAAACTAGGGATGCGGGAGTTAACACCAGCATGGACTGTACCATACCCCTTGCTAAGTACTCGGCTATGATTAGTCCCGCTTCAATGGTTTTGCCCAATCCGACTTCATCGGCAAGCAATGCGCGTCCACCGAGTTGTCTAAGTACTTTTCGGGCTGTTTCAATCTGATACCAGTATTTGTCAATAGCAGTTAGTGTGGGCAGGCAAATTAGCTGATCATAGTCTGCCATTACGGAGAGATTGAACAGGTTTAAACGCGCCTCGTAGAAGTTGAGCGGGTCGTATTTACCAGCTTTCAGGGCTGATAAGGCAGTGTCAGAATTGAATTTGAATGTATAGTTCTTCTCCATGATGCACCTCTACCAGCTACTTTTGACCACTCCGCGCACACCTAACAGTTATCTTCTCGCATAGTGACACTGTTAATCTACATACGGTGAAGTTATATAAAATCTACTGGAATTTCTATCCAAAAATAAACTTTTTTCATCTGATACACGTAAACTGGAAACTAAAACCGAGCCGGTTGACCAAAGATCATCGTATCTTCTAGGAACAAAAGCCAGTGTCAACTTCTGACCCTCTTTGCCGCATTATCGCCCTGTTTAACCAAGCGGGTGGTGTCGCCAAATCGACACTGACCCAAAATTTGGGATATCACTTAGCAAAACGAAAACATCGCGTTCTCCTCATCGACATAGACCCCCAAGCGTCCTTGACCAAATTCATGGGGTTAGTGCCATCTCAATTACAAAAAACCATTGCTGATGCCATTATCGATGAGCAGCCCTTACCGATTCATGAGGGCATTCACGGTATGGACTTGGTTCCAGCTAACCGAGTCCTGAGTGGAGCAGAAATGCAGTTAGTCAGTGCTGCGATGCGCGAGTTGCACCTTAAGGAAGCCGTTGAATCTGTTCTAAATAAATACGACTTCATTCTTATAGATTGTCCCCCCAGCTTAGGATTGCTTTCCTATATCGCCTTAGTCGCGGCCACACACGTACTCGTTCCCGTTGAAACCCAT